>CANJSR010000003.1 GCA_947476855.1 Acetobacteraceae bacterium | reverse complement strand
GGGCGACGCCGGCGTTGTTGAACAGGATGTCGAGCCGGCCGTGCGCCGCCATGACCGCTGCGACGACGTCGGCCCAGTTCTGATCGGATGTGACGTCGAGGTGCATGTAGCGCGCGTCATGGCCATCCGCGCGGAGGGCGGCGGCCGAGCGTTCGCCGAGGTCGTCGCGGATGTCGGTGAGGATGACCTTGGCGCCCTCTCGGACGAACAGGTGCGCGGCGGCGCCGCCGAAGCCCATGACTTCGGATTTGAGGGCAGCGGCGGCGCCGGTTAGGAGGGCTACTTTTTGGTTAAGGCGCATGGGGGGATGCTCCTACGCGGTTTTATGGTTGGGAGGACGATCGGGTATCATATGTAGCGCTTCCACCGTCGCTTCGCGACCTCAGTTGGACATATTCGTCCGATTTTAAGAAGATATGAACGGCATGGGGGCGTGGTAATGGATGAATATTTTGCCCTAGTCAGCTACTGGCCTAGGTTCGTTGAGATCACATAGCCTAGTGAAGGTGGGACCTAGCAGGATGCGTCATTTGTGCCGTCGATTCTCAGTCAGATTTCCGCTTCTACGGGCGCATCCTGGCAATCGATCAGGGTCCATTACCGTTGGAGACTTCCGATCGATCTAGTATGAGAAAGACTTGGTCAATGGCAGATGCGAACCGATTATGAGCTTCACTATCCCGCGAGAGACGTTCAAGCGCTCAACCACGCAAAGCAGAGCCGAACTCCACGTCACCGGCGGAGTTCGTGCGTACGAGCACCAGAACCGGGAGTGGACTTGGTACCCAGCATTGTCAGCCGGTGCTATGCTTGCGTTAAATCCGCAACCCATCGGAGTGATCGGCGGCATTGCGCTGGATGTAGGTCTACAAATATTTGGGTTGGATGAGCTAAACGGATTGGAAACACAGCTTGTGTCTAGGGTCTGGACACCACTCGACGCGGGCTCCAATGGAAAGCCACAGCCTGTCGATGCTTGGAACGCCATCGCTCACAATGCAGAAGTAGCCGGCAATCATAACTATGCAGCCCTTGCACGCCACATTGCCTACAGTATGAACGCTGCCGGGATCAGACTAAGAGATGCATCTGATGACTATCATAGCCAGCTCATAGCAGCGATACATGACAAGCGAGTTTCAGGCATGCGCTTTGCAAATATCCCAATGCAAGACATACACTTAGCTTTCCATTCTGTACTCTCTGAACTCGCAAGTGCCCGTGATTATCTCGCGACAGCTCTGGCAAGAACGCTCGGTGCGCCGGACCGGATTGACGCAATGAACAGGTTCGCCGACTGGCTTCAGAAGCCCTCTCAAGCTAACGCAAAGCAAGATCCCGTCATCGCCGCGATGCTAGAGGCTTACGATCCAAAATCAACCGCCCCGTGGCTCTATGAGCTGACAGAATACCGGAATACATTCCTCCACAGGCAACCAATTGGCTCGCAGGCAGGCGCTCGCTTCTTACAATACAACGAGGTGGAGCACCGCGGAATTGTATTCCCAAAAATTGAAATGCAATTGGGGGAGGGAGATAATTCTAGGCCGCCAATAGATGCGTTGACCCGATTCATTGAGCTATACCGAGCGATGACGCGGCTAACGAAACTGGCCTCAATGCAGGCACCCTACCCCACAGAACCTCCAAATCTAATTGTCAGGTAGAAATGACGAGGGCGGACTAGCTCAGCTTATCGCGCACACCGTACGTAGAAACTCACCGGATATAAATGTAGAACTGAAAACGCATGCGCGTATCAGACATAGTCGTACGTGCAGTTATTATTCTCATCAGCCATCATACCTGTGGCGTCAAACTTGGCCGCTGCGGGTTCGGTCGCGTTCGGCGCAGAGACGGCGCCGCAGTGTCGTTGCCGCGAACAAGTCGAAAACCTATGTTCAGAGGATCGGGGCCATGGGTCCATGTTTCGTCCAGAGAGGTGCCACAACGATTTGATCACGTCGTCGTTCGGAATAATTTCCTTGACACCTTCCACCCAAACATGTTCTCTATACGTTCATGTCCGCCGCGCCCAACGCCGCTGAGCCACCCACCAAACCCGGCCCCCAAAACCGGTTCGCCCCTCTGCTCGGCCTGATCGCCAGGATCATAGACTTCGGACAGACCCTCGTTGCTTCCCTGCAACGCCAGAACGCGCCCACCCCCGCCAGGCCCCTCGCCTGGCGCCACGGCACCTTCAACCTGACCCTGATCATCGCCCGCATCACCCGCGGCCTCCTCCTCGCCGCCGGCCTCCAAGCGCGCCTCCTGCGCGCTCGGCCCCCTCGCGCGGCCAGCCGACCCTCCCCCACAAGTCCAGCCGCCCCCAGGCCCCGTCCCCCCAAACAGTCCCAGGCGGAGGACGACGCGGCCTTGCTCCGCGCCATGCCCACGGCGGATGAAATCGCCCGCCGCATCCGCCACCAGTCCGCCGGCACGGTCATCGTCGATATCTGCCGGGACCTCGGCATCGACACGGCCCACCCGCTGTGGAACGAAATCCGGAACGCCATCATCGCCTATGATGGCAGCCTGTCCCGGCTGCTGGGGCTATGGATGGCCCGGATGACCGCCCTGTTCGTGCCCCCGCCCCAGGCGGAGCCCGCCCGACAGGCCTGGGCTGGCCCGCTTCCCGCCAGCACCGCCCCCTCCTGATCCCTCCCGCCTGACAACGCCCGCGCAACGGGGCCACCGCCTGGTGGTCCCGCCGCCCGGATTCGTGCTGATCCCAACCGGCGGGCACCGCGTCATCGCCCCGCCAGCCGGCCGGAGCGGCACGGCTCAGGTCGGCAGCAGAAACCAGATGGCGAGCAGCGGCACCGACGTGCCCCGCATCGCATGCAGGATGCCCGGCGGATTGTGTACGATGCCGCCCGGACCGGGCGCGTGCCAGGCTCCGCCCGCCTTCCACCATTCCCCGCCTGACAGCACCAGGTAGATCTCCTCGGGCGGATGGTCGTGTTCGGGATAGGTGACCCCGGGCGCCACCAGGCTGAACCCCGACACCAGGCCGCCGCGCTGCTCCAACCCGTTCGGATCGAGCACCCGGGCACTCGCATGCCCCTCGGCGAAGCCAGGCCCCCCGTTCGTCATGGCGCGGGTCTTCCACGACAGGTCCGGTTCCAGGGCCCGGAAGGCCGAGGCCAGGTCCGGCTGCATCTCGGCGCAGGCCGCGTCCAGAAAGCGGCAGACCGGCAGGCGGCGCGGCGGGGCCGGCTCGGATGGTTCGGGTGGCGCGGCCAGCAAGGCCGCCACGCGCTGCCCGGGGATGCGGGCGGGGCCGGTCACCGCGGCAGCCACGTGTGATCCAGCCAGAGTCAGGAACCGGTCGATCGGTCGCATGGCGTTCTTGGCCTCCGTTGCTTGTTACGGTCATACGGGCGGTGGAACCAAGGTCGGTGGGCACCGCGTCCCACGGCAGGCGGTCGGATGCCGGCGTCCCGGCACCCGACCCGGGTCTCACATCGCCGTCATGCCGCCATCCACGAACAGCAGCGCGCCGGTGACATACGACGCATCGTCCGACGCCAGGAACAGGATCGCCGCCGCGACCTCCTCCGCTCGGCCCGGGCGCTTCATCATGGTGCCCTGCGCGGCCCGCTCGTTGTAGGACTCGAGCGTCTGGCCAGAGGTTTCCAGGCGGCGCGCATGGAACGGCGTGAAGATCGGCCCGGGGCCGACGGCGTTCACCCGGATGCCCTCGGCCGAGTGGTCGGCGGCGAGCCCCCGCGTCAGGCCGGCGACGGCGGCCTTGGTGGTGTCGTATTGCAGGTTGCCGCCGCCCGCGACGACCGACCGGACCGAGGCGATGTTGACGATCGCCCCGCCCCCGGTGCCGCGCATGATCGGCACCGCCGCCTTCGCGCAGAAGGCATAGCTCATGAGGTTGACGCTCAGGATTTCGTTCCAGCTTGCCGCGCTGGCTTCGTCGACCTTTTCGTATTTCCGGATGCCGGCGTTGTTCACCAGGATATCCAGCCGCCCGAAGGTCTGCGCGGCCCCGGTGACGAAGGCGAGGCACGCGGCCTCGGTCCCCACGTCGGCCTGCGTGAAGGCGACCTTGCCGCCGGCGGCCGTCAGTTCGGCGGCGACCCGCTGGCCGCGTTCGCCGTCCCGGTCGCAGAAGGCGACGGTCGCGCCCTCGGCCACGAAGCGCCGGACCGTCGCTTCGCCGATCCCCGATGCCCCGCCTGTGATCGCCGCAACCTTGCCGTCAAGCCGTCCCATGTTCCCCACCCTTCCTTAGCATTGCGAAACGCGTGTCGTATCCAGCCGGCGGGCACTGCCCTGATGCGCCGGCCTGGGTGTCCGATCTTACGGTGCGGCGGGCGTACGTCACCAGGGGCCGGGCGTTGCCGAATGCGGGAAGGATCGGATAGCGTCCGCCCAACGTGGTGCATCCACGAAAACGCAACAATAAAGCCCCGAGGATAGCGCATGGCCTACGTCCCCGTCCTGAAGTCTCCCGACGAATTGAGCGGGGAGGCCCGCCGCATCGCCGAGAAGATCGTCGATACGCGCAAATCGCTGGAAGGTCCGTTCTCGGTCTGGATGCACGCGCCGGAGTGGGCCGAGCGGGTGGCGCATCTGGGGACGATGGTGCGGTGGGAAGGGACGCTGGAGCTGCGGACGCGGACGCTGGCGGCGCTGGTGGTGGGGCGTCACTTCCAGGCTCAGTATGTGTGGGGCATCCAGGGCGTGATCGGGGCGGAGCGGGGCGTTCCCCGTTCGACGATCGACGCGATCCGGGACGATCGTTCCGATGGCATTCCGGCCGAGGATTTGCAGATCATCGATTTCACCCGGCAACTGCTCCGCAAGAACCGCGTCGACAAGCCCCTCGCCGAGGCGGTGATGGCTCGGCTGGGCGCGGATCAGTATGTGCAGTTGACCACCTGCATCGGCTACTACGCGATGCTGGCCATGACGGTGAACGGGGTGGAACTGGAGCCGAATCCGAAGCACGAGGCCCTGAAGGTATAGCCAGCCCGACATGGTTTTCTTGGATAATAAATTTAACGAACCAGGAACCTCAACGCACATCGTGCGTTGAGGCCGTATCCTGTGAAACTGAGGATTGAACAGGACTGATAAGGGGTCTAGGTAGGACGACCCAATCTTTGGAAACTGGGGCGGAGCAGGTGCTATGGCACTCGACCCCACCAAGATTGCGGCGATCGCCTATCAGGTATTTCAGCATGGCCCCGATATTGGTCTCTCGCTGCAGGGCGGGGTGGGTTCCTTTCCGTTTCAGGAAGGATCCCACATTGTTTCCAGCGGCGACGGTGGAAACCAGTGGAACTTGGCCGGGGGGAGCTATTCCGGCGCCACCGTGACGGCGGGCGTCACGTTAACGATCGACAACTATATCAAGACCACGGGTGGCGGCCTCGCGACCGTGGTCAATGTCATCGGTCTGGCGGTCAATGCCGGGACGGGCGTCTACGCGACCGGTCACAATGAAATCACCGGGAGGCTGGTCACCGGCACGCAGGTCAACGCTGGCGGAACGCTGGTCATCGCGGATGGCTACAGCCGTTTGGTCACCTATCAGGGCCGCGAGTACTGGAACGGCATCAGCCTGAACCGGGAGCCGAGCCGGACCGTCATCTCCACGACCCAGAACAGTGCGGTCACGACGACGATCCACAGCGGCGGGCGCATGGTCGTCGGCGGCTACGCGAGCGGCACCGTGGTCGAGGGCGGGGGCTACCAGCTCGTCCGCCCCATGGGTTCCGCGCTCGCAACGGTCGTCAGCGGCGTCGGGGCGTTGCAGGACGTCTTCGGCACCACGTCCGGCACCGTGCTGTCGGCCGGCGGGATCGAGCGGGTGTTCCAGGGCACGGCCCACGCGACCCAGGTCCGCAGCGGCGGGATACTGGCGTTCACCGGGACCGGCATCGCGAGCGGGACCGTCATCTCCCACGGCGGCGTGGTCAGCGCCGGGACCCGGGCGGTGCCGGTGGGCACCACGGGCAACCTCGGCGACCGGGCGACGGTGTTCAACACCGTGATCTCCTCGGGCGGCCAGCTCACGATTTCAGGACGCGATTTCGGAGCGTTCCAGGAGACCGCGTACGACTCCGACACGACGATCCTTTCCGGCGGGCAGGAGACCGTTCTGGAGGCGGCCGTTGCCGCCAACACGGTGATCCGGGCCGGCGGGGTGCTGCTGCTGTCCTCCCTGTTGCCATCGATTGGGCGCGCGCAGTGGGAGGGTTTCTCGGCGCAGGGCGGGCGGGCCCAGGGCACGACGGTGTCAAGCGGCGGGATCCTGAGCGCGACGGCCAATAGCGTCGTCACCGGCGGGATCGTCCACTCCGGCGGCAAGGTCATCGCGGACGGGTTCCGGCCGGCCTACACGGTCGTTGTCCGCAATCCGGGCTATACCGGCCCCTATGTCGTGCAAGACCTGGAATGGTCGAACCCGCTGATCAACATGACGTTCGAGCGTGGGGCGATCAGCGCGGTCCGGGGCTTCACCCAAAGCAACACCGACGTCACCTCCGTCGTGCTGGAGGCGCTGGAGGGCGGGAAGATCGTCGGCGCGCGGGTCGCGGGCGGGCGGATCGTCGCCTCGGCCGGGGGCACGCTGGTATCGACCTCGGTCGGCCATGGCGCCACCGCGGCCATCCTGTCCGCGGGTTTGGCCTCCGGCACCCTGGTCTCGTCCGCCGGGCAGCTTGTCGTCTCCGCGTACGGCGGCGCGACCGGCACCGTCATTCGTGGCGGCGGTTCGGTGGTCGTCAGCGCCCACGGCACGACGAGCGGAACGGTCGTCCAGGCCGGCGGCGTCGAGACGATCGCCAACAGCGGCATGACCACCGGGACCACGATCAGCAGCGGCGGCCGCCAGGACGTCCAGTCCGGTGGCCGCGGCGCTTCGACAGTCGTCAGCAGCGGCGGCAACCTGGTCGTGTCCAGTGGCGGGACCGCGAGATCGACTCAGGTGAACAGTGGCGGCGTCCTGACCGTCAGCGCCGGCGGCCGCAGCGTGGCGGCCGCCGTCAACGGCACCCTGCAGGTGGAAGCCAACGGTTTCGCGACCCACACGACGGTGCAGGGGGCCGGCGCCCGCGTCGTGGTCGCATCCGGCGGCCTGGCGGCGCGCACGATCATGGGCGCCAACGGCGTGACATCGGTCCTGGCTGGCGGAACCACGAGCGGCGATCGGATTTCCTCCGGCGGAACCGAGATCGTCTCGGCGGGCGGCACCGCGCGGGCGATCACCGTCAAGGCTGGCGGCGTCCTGATCACCGGCAGCGGCGCGACCGTAACCGACGCGGTCTTCAGCGCCGGCGCGATCAGCGGCATCATGGGCTACACCCAGTCGGGGACCACGCTGCTCAGCGGCCAGGCGCTCGCGGCCTTCGCGGGGGCCACGCTGGCGGGGATCAACGTCGGCTCCGGCGCGATGGTGGTCAGCGCGGGCGGCTCCATCCTCAACCCCATCATGGCAGCCGGCGCCATCACCGGTCTGCTCGGCATTTCCGCGAGCTTCCTGAACGTCTCCGCCGGCCAGTTCCTGACTGTCCTGAGCGGCGCCACCTTGTTTGCCCCCACGATCCGGGCCGGCGGCACCCTGCTGAACGGTGGCGGCGCCGTCTCGCTCACGAACTTCCATGCCGGCGCCAACAGCGGCGTCAAGGGCGTGATGCAATCCGGCGGCTCGGTTGCCTCGGGCCTGACCATGCTGGTGCTGTCCGGCGCCGAACTGCGCGGCTTCCAGGTCAGCGCCGGCGGGACCGAGATCGTGTCCTCGGGCGGACGTGCCGGCAGCACGGTGTCCGGCATGGCTGGCACGACCGTTCTCGCGTCGGGGACCGAGATCGTCTCCGCCGGTGGCTGGGCCTTCGACACGACCCTCAGCAGCGGCGGCCGCCAGATCGTGAGCTCGGGCGGCATCGCGCGCGGCACCATCATCAGTGCGGCCGGCAGCGCGATC
This sequence comes from Acetobacteraceae bacterium, assembly GCA_947476855.1. Next base: position 34,419 of record CANJSR010000003.1, on the reverse strand, counting down.
GTCGTGGCCGGCGGCAGGGCCATCGGCGCGCTCGTCCGTGACGGCGGGTCGCTGACCATCGCCGGCGCGAACGCGATCGCCAACGGCACCGTGATGCAGGCGGGCGCGACGGTGTCCTATGTCTCGGGCGGCAGGGGCGTGGCGACGCGGGTCGAGAGCGGGTTCAACCTGGTCGTCGGCAACGGCGGCAGCACGACCAAGGACGCGATCCTGAGCGGCGGGGTCGAGACGGTCCTGTCCGGCGGCCGAGCGATCAACACATACGTCAGTCAGGGGGGGCGGCTCGTGCTGTCCTCCGGCGGGTTGGCGGACCGGGCCATCGTCTCCAGCGGCGGCATGCTGGTCAGCGCCGGCGGCCGGACGACCAGCGTGGTGACGTTGCAGGCGGGCGCGATCGTCGGCCTGCAGGGCATCTCCTCCGTCGGCGCCAGCGTCGACAGCGGCCAGGTGCTGGCGGCCCTGACGGGAGGCACGCTCAACGCGGCCACCATCCTGAGCGGCGGTGCCATCGTGGCATCCTCCGGCGGCCTGGTCATCGGCGCCAGGGTCAGCAGCGGGGGCATGCTGGTCAATGCCGGCGGCACCATCAGCGCGGCGACCTTCTCCTCCGGTGCGATCAGCGGGGTGCAGGGGGTCACGCAGATCGGCTCGGTGGTCGGCGGCGGCCAGGTTCTGGCGGCCCTGTCCGGCGGTGTCCTGTCCGCGACGCTGGTCCTGAGCGGCGGCACCGAGATCGTCTCCGCCGGTGGCAGCGCGGCCGGCGTCACCGTCAGTTCCGGCGGCGCGCTGATCTGGGCCGGCGGCAACGTGACGAACGCGAACATCTCGGCCGGCGGCTTCTACGCCGTGGGCGGTGGGAACGCGCTGATCGGCCAGCGGCTGGGCGGTGACCAGGCCTATACCTTGGCCGCTTTCGCCGGTGGCACACTGTCCGCCACGAACTCCCATATCACCGCCACGGGCAACGGGCTCGGCCCCAGCCGCGGCAAGATCGAAATCCAGGCCGGCGGCACCGGAAGGGACAACATCGCGCCCCTGAACAGCGAGATCGCCGTCCACGGCACCAGCTACAACGACACGCTGTACGGCTGGCTGGTGGACGGCGTATTCCTCAAGAGCCGGGAGGAGGTGCATTCCGGCGGCATTGCCTACAATGTGAAGCTGAACGGCGGCCTGATGACCGTTCATTCCGGCGGCCATGCCGACGGCGTGGCTGTCAGAACGCCCTACCTCTATGTCATTCCGAATGCATACGGCGGAACAGCGGTCCCATCGGACTCACCGCTGGCGAACGACCCGCGCCGGGAATTCGTCACGACCTACAGCGACCTGACGGTGCGGGCCGGCGGGAGCGTCATTCACGCCATCGTCGATCCCGGGTCGGTGGCCACCATCAGCGGCGCGATCACCGATGTCAGCGTCGGGGAATCGGCTTCCATCACGGTCAGCTCGGGCGGCGTCATGACGGGTGCCAACCTGAACGGCGTCGGCCGGGTTCTGCTCGGCGGGTTGGCGGTCGGCACGACCGTGCTGACCTATGGCGTCCTGGTGGTCAACGCAGGCGGCAGCGCGAGTGGTCTGGTCATCAACAACAGCGGGTCGGCGATCGTTGCCGGCTCGGTGACCAGCGCGGCCGTCAACAGCGGCGGGAAGCTGCTGCTGAACGGCGCATCGTATTCCGGCGTCATCAACAGCGGCGGCAGCGTGTCCGTCCTGAACGGCGCCTACTTCAGCGGCAACGTCGTGGAGCTTGGCGGCGTCGCGACGGTATTTGGCGGCGGCCGGACGTTCAACACGACGGTGGCGAACAGCGGCCGGATGATCGTCCACGGCAACGGTATCGTGAGCGGCGTGGTCGTCTCCAGCGGCGGCACGCTGGTCGATGCCGGCGGCACGATCACCGGCGCCACCATCCTGAATGGCGGCGTCCGCGGCGTGCAGGGCCTGACCAGGTCCGGCCTGGTGGTCCGCGCCGATGAGACATTGATGGCGGTATCGGCCGGGAAGCTGATGAACACCTCGGTCCTGTCCGGCGGGATGACACTGCTGTCGTCCGGCGGGACGGCGACGGCGACGGTCGTCGGCAGCGGCGGGCTGGATGTCGTGCTGGATGGCGGTCGGTCGGTCTCGGCGTTCATCTCGGGCGGTATCCAGTCGATCGAGGCATTCGGCCTGGCGTCCAACGCGACCGTCGTTGCCGGCGGCACGCAGATCGTGTCCTCGGGCGGTGCGACGGCCGGGACCATCCTGTCCTCCGGCGGGTCCGAGATTGTCCTGAGCGGCGGCTCCGCGGGCCAGACGACCGTCGGTGCCAATGGCCTCGCCGTGGTGTCGGCCGGTGGGATCGTGACCGCCATGACGGTTGGCAGCGGCGGCACCGTGCTCGATTTCGGCGGCACGTTCACCGGTTCGATCCTGCTGGCGGGGGCCACAAGCGCGCTGCGGAACACCACGAAAAGCGGCGGCGGCGTCGCCAGCGGCGTCAAGCTGATGGTGCTGAAGGATGCCATGGTATCCGCCAAGGTCGTGAATAGCGGCGGCGTGGCCCTGATCGCCGATGGCGGGCGGGCAAACGCGGTGCATGTCCATGGCGGGGGACTGCTGAGCGCGATGCTGGGCGGAGAGACCAGCGGGACAATCGTCGACAACGGCGGCGGGGAGACGATCGGGTCGGCAGGCGTTGCCAGCGCCACAAGGCTGCTTTCCGGCGGCGCGCAATGGGTGACCGAGGGCGGCATCGCGGTTGGCACCGACGTCATCGGCCAGCAGGCCGTGTTCCATGGCGGCTATGCCAGCGCGGCCACGCTGCATGGTACCGGCGTCCAGGTCCTGATGGGCGATTCCGCCATTTCCTCCGGCGGCGGCGGCCTGGCGTTTGCCACCATCGTCAACGCGGGCGGCACACAGATCGTCTCGGCCGGCGCCATGGCGGCGGCGACGACGATCAATGCCAGCGGCGCCATGATCGTCTCGGCGACCGGATCGGCCAGCGGCACCGTCATGGGCGGTGGCACCCTGACCGTCGCCTCCGGCGGCCAGGTCCTGAACACGACCGTCGCCCGCGGCGTCGCGACGATCCTGTCCGGCGGCGTTGCGTCGGCGACCCTGGTGAATGTGTCTGGCACATTGAACGTCTCGGCCGGCGGCCTGGCGCGGAGCACGACCCTTTCGGGCACCGAGACGGTTGATGCCGGTGGCGCGACGGTCGGCACGGGCATCATGTCGGGCGGCAAGTCCACCCTGTTGGGCAGCTCGCTGAGCACGACGATCCATCTCGGCGGCACCGAGACCGTGAGCAGCGGCGGCATCGCGACCTCGGCCGTGGTCGGCGGCAAGCAGATCATCCTTGGCGGCGGGGTCGCGAGCGGCGCGATCCTGCGCGGTGGCGTCCAGTCGGTCGGAAGCGGCGGCACCACGCATGGCACGACGATCAGCAGCGGCGGTGCCGCGTATGTCTCGGCCAATGCCTCGGCGTTCGGCACGGTCGTTTCGGGCGGCGGCATGCTGGTCAATGCCGGCGGCGCCATCAGCGGCGCCGTCTTCGCCCAAGGCTCCATCAGCGGGGTTCAGGGAACCACCGTCTCGGGCGTCGTGGTATCGAGCGGCATGTCGCTCATGGCCCTGGATGGCGGGACGCTGATCGACACGGTGGTGAACGGGGGCGCATCGGAAGTCGTCAACGCCCGCGGCATCGCGGTCGGCACATTCCTGAGTAGCGGCGCCCTGGCGTTCATTTCATCGGCCGGCACATTGAGCGGCGGCCGCATGATCAGCGGCGCCAGCCTGTTCGTCGCCGGCACGGTAACGGGCGGCCTGACGATGTCCGGCGGCCGGGTGACCCTGGCGGCCGGGTCAAATGTTGGCGGCGGCCAGGTGCTGGCGATGGAGGGCACCAACAACTGGCTGGAAGTCCGCGCCAATGTTTCGGTGAATGCCATCATCGGCGCGTTCTCGGTCGGTGACACGATCGACCTGCTGGGTCCAGGCTATGTCAGCGGCTTCTTCGGATCGACCCTGTCCTACACGCAGCAGACTGGCTACGGCGTGCTGACGGTGAAGGGCGGCGTCTTCGGGCTCGGAACGTCGCAGACGCTGTTGATCGGCTCGTATCATTCCGAGAACAATTTCGTGATGTCCGACGATGGCCGGGGAGGCACATTGCTGACCTACAGGCTCTGATCGCGCCGGACGACCCTTGCCGGAAAGGCATCCCCCTCGATGGACCTGTCGCAAATCCTGACTGTGCTTGGCCTGGATTTTTCCCGGGTGGTGCCTCACGTCGTCGCCCTGACGGTGGCTTATGTGCTGGCCTTTCCGATCGGATGGGACCGGGAGAGGGCGGAGCGCAGCGCCGGCCTGCGGACCTTCCCGCTGGTCGCCATGGCCGCTTGCGGCTTCATCCAGGCCACGGAGCGCATGCTGCACAATGAACCCGAGGCGCTGGCCCGCGTGGTCGAGGGCATCATCGGTGGCGTTGGCTTCATCGGAGGCGGCGCGATCCTGAAGATCAACTCCTCGGTGCGCGGCACGGCCACCGCGGCCAGCCTGTGGGCAACCGGTGGCGTCGGCGTCGCGGTCGGGGTGGGTGCCACGGATGTGGCCATCGTGATCAGCGTGATGACCTTCGCCACCTTGCGGTACCTGGCCCCGTTCAAGTCGGAGCAGGCGGCGCTTCCTGAATCAGAACCGAATGCCGGCCGCGATTGATCCGAACTGAAACCATCCGCTGCGCTGGCCGTGGAATGACTGCGTCTGGGCGACATGGGTATAGGTGAGGCGAACGCCCTTGTAGATCACGGCGAACCCTGCCTCCACTTCCCCGACGAACGGCTGGCGGGAGACATGCGGGCCGTACCGAAACGGGTTGCCATCCAAAGTCGCGTCCCACGCGAGCGCTCGGCCGTTGGCACCGGCGAACAGGTACCAGGCGAATTCCCGGGTGGGGGTATAGGCGTCCGCTCCACTCAGGCCGACGCGGATGCGGGCGGTGCCGAAATCCGAGTCCAGTCCTTGCCCGACGCGCACCTGGAACCCGACCTGCGCGAAGTTCCGCAGCGTGCCGACCCCCGCCGCGACGGATGGCAGGACGTCGAAGTCGATCCCGGTGCCAGGGTTGGGTGTCAGGCCAAAGCGCCAGACCTTGCCGACGAACGCCTCGGCGATCGGCATGTCCTTGATCTGGTAGTCCCAGCCTTTGGCGGTGTCTTCACCGATCAGTTCGTGCCAGCCGTTCTGGATATCAGACGAGCGGGCTGACGGGCCGAGCACACCGACGCTGAAGCCGATGACGCTGCGAGAGGTGGTTGTGTCGTGCAACAAGGATGCGGTGGCGAGCAGAACGCCGGCGTAGGGCCGATCCCGCGGGTCGGGGATCGGCAGGTCCGTATCCTTGGGCGTGTAGATCGTGTTGGACAGATCGAGCGACATCCGCTGGCGTCCCGGTCCCCAGACAAGCTCCCCCAAATCGGTCAGCATCGACGGCAGGAACTGGCCGCCAGCCCGGTCGACGCTGGGGGAGGTCCATCCCAGGCGCAGTCCGGCCGTGTAGTTCTGGTCGGTGTGCGCGATGACGTCGTTTTCGGTCTTGATCGTCAGAATACTGTCGGGATCGGGCGGTGGCAGGGCCGCTCCGGCACTGGCTGAAATGGAAAATATACTTGCGAACATGATCGGGAGGCTCACGCGCCTTCCCCGGGATGCAGGCGTCATGCCCGTCAGGGTGGCATCGACGGGATGTTCAGGGGATGAAATGTTCCAGCGCTCCTCGGATCACCGCGTCATAGTCCAGTCCGGGGCAGGGGGGCAGTATCGGAAACTACATAGATATCGCAGTCCCTCCGGTCTGACTGGAAGATTTCATAACTCCCAGTTACCGGAAGGGCGGATCAACCAGGATCAGAGTATATTCCGACCCTGCCGCCCGAGGACGCGCCGAGGTAGCGGGATTTGTGCAGCGTAAAGGGCATCCTTGGAAGCCCTCGCCCGCGAGGTGGTGCGGCAGGCCAGCACCCAACCAGAAATCATGAAAGCGCTTGGACCGGACAGAAGACGTCCGTCCCATGCAACAGGTGAGGACGACGCCGTGAGCACATTCACTGTCACCAACCTGGATGACGCCGGCGTTGGTTCGCTGCGTCATGCGATCGGCGCCGCGAATGCCGACATCTCCGGCACGCCCACCGTCATCGAATTCGCCGTCAACGGTGTCATTACACTCGCAACGGCCCTTCCCTCGATCAGCCGCGGCGTCACGATCGATGGCGCCTCCGCTCCCTCGCACGTCAGTGGCGGGGCGCCGGTCGTCGAGCTTGACTGCAACGGCAACGCGGGGCTGGTCTTCGAGGCGGGGTCGGACGGCGCCTGGCTGATCGGCCTGGCGATCACCCATGCCGCCGGAAACGGGGTGACGCTGAACGCGGGTTCCATCACGCTCGATGGCAACTACATCGGCCTCAACCTGGCGGGCGCCGCGGCCGGCAACGCGGGAGACGGCGTCTACGTCTCGGCGACCTCCTCGGCCAACCTGATCGGGTTCAATCCCACGGCGGCATCCGGGGTGATTTCAAACGTCATCTCCGGGAACCTGGGCAATGGGATCAGCCTTCATGGTTCGGCGAGCAATACGCTCGTCAACAACCACATCGGCACGGACCCTTCAGGTAACGTCGCAATCGCCAACGGCGGCAACGGCCTGTGGGTCACCGCGGGATCAAACGGCAACACGATCGGCGGCGCCGCCTTCGTCGACACGAGCACCGGCGCCATCAACGACCCGACCGGCAACAAGGGCACCACCGCCCCGGTCTTCGTCGTGCCGCCCTTGGGCAACCTGGTGTCGGGTAACGGGCAGAGCGGCATCCGGATCGATGCCAACTCCCGCAACAACGTGCTCAGCGGCAATTTCGTCGGAACCACGGCTGACGGAGACGGGCCTCTGGGCAACACGCTGGACGGGATCGCCATCCACGATGCCGACGACAACGCGCTGATCGGCTGCACGATCGCCGAGAACCCGTTCGTCTACTACAACGTCGTCAGTGCCAACGGCGCGAACGGCCTGCACATCACGGACTCCGCCGGCATCACCGTCCAGGCCAACTTCTTCGGCGTCGGGGCCGACAACACGTCCATCATCGGCAACGCCCTGAACGGTATCCTGGTCGATGGCGCCTCCCAGGGCGTCCAGGTCGGCGGCGTCATTCCGCTCGGCAATGTATCATCCGGCAATGGCGCGAATGGCATCGAGGTACGGGACACCGTCAGCGGCTTCACGACGTTCAACACCTTCGGCGGCCTGCTGGCCTTCAAGGGCGCGGCGCCGAATGGCAACAACGGTCTTCTGATCACCGCCACGGGTGGCAACCAGACCGTCCAGACCAACGTGTTTTCCGGCAATCTCAACAACGGTATCGAGATCGCGGGGGACGCCTGGGGCGTCACCGTCGACCCGAACATCGTCGGCCTGACCACGACCGGCGAGGCGCTGCTGCCAAACCACAACAATGGCATCGAGATCGACGGCACCGCGCACGGCAACGTGGTGGGTGGGCATCAGGACTCGGTCATTCCCCAGAATGTATTCTCCGGCAACTTCGGCTATGGCGTCGCGATCATCGGCCAGGCGCATAACAATCAGGTGTTCAACAGCTTTGTCGGCACCGACACCAGGGGCCAGAACGCCTTCGGCAACCAGCTTGGTGGCATCCTGATCGGCCAGGATGCGACCGACAACACCATCGGCGATGTCGCCTCCTCCCCAACCCGTCCGGTCGCGGTTCTGATCAGCGGCAACGGCGGCAATGGCATCACGCTCGAAACCGGCACCAGCTTCACGCAGATCCTCAACAACTTCATCGGCTACGATCATGCCGGCGCGCCCGTGCTGCCCAATTTTGGGGAGCCGATCATGGTGAACGGCAGTTCCGACAACACTATCTCCGGCAATACTGTCTATGCCTGTTTCGCCGAAGGCACGCGCATCGGGACTGCCGACGGCGACGTTGCGGTCGAGGACCTGCGGGAAGGCGATCGGGTGATGACGGTCGACGGCGTGGCCCAGCCCGTCCAGTGGATCGGTCACCGCGACGTCGACTGCCTCCGTCACTCCGCGCCGACAAAGGTGCTGCCGATCCGGATCGCCCCGCACGCCTTCGGCAAGGGCCTGCCGCGGCGCGCTTTGTTCCTCTCCCCCGATCATGCGATCTACGCGGAGGGCGTTCTGATCCCGGTGAGCCATCTCGTGAACGGCACCACGATCCGACAGATGAAGGTCAAGGCCGTGACCTACTACCACGTGGAACTGGCCCGTCACGCCGTCGTCTTCGCCGAAGGACTCCCGGCCGAGAGCTACCTCGGCACCGACGACCGCGCGTCATTCGCCAATGGCGGCGGCGCGCTGACGCTGCATCCCCAGTGGGGCCGGCCGCCCGGCGAGGGCGCCCGGATTTGGGATGCCCTCGGCTACGCGCCGCTGCGGGTGACGGGGCCGGAGGTCGATCGCGTGCGCCACCTGCTGGCATCACGTGACAGGAAAGCAGCCGCCACAGGATAGGACGGCCCCGCCCTATCGTCGCCAGGGCACGCACCACACACGGGGTCGAAGCGTCGCGTGAGCCGTAGTAGGAGCACTGTCCCGGACCGATCGAGGCGCCCGTGACACGAACGGCCACGTTGAAAGGCACCAGCAAACGCCCCGTCGGATGGCGGGCGCGGGATTTCGCGTCGCGCCCGTCCCCCGACGCGGCCGCTGTCCTGCCGCGTCATCGGCGCCTCGCGGCCCTGATCGCCCGCCATGCGACCCGGCGGCGCCTGGCGCTGATCGGCCTGGTCTCGGTCCTGCTGCATGCGTTGCTGGTGGCGGTGATCCTGCTCTGGCCCCGTCTGGACCCGATCGAGCCGCCAACGGATCTGCCTTCCCCCGTGGCGATGGTGTTTGAGCCGCCGAACGAAGGGCAGCGCGCCCTGCCGACACCCAGCCCCACCGACCTGCCGACTCCGCCGCAAGCACAGCGGGCGGAACCGGCCGAGGCCCTGCCGCTTCCCCCGCCCCCACCACCACCCGCAACGGCGCCACCCACACCGCCACGACAGCCGGATGCCGCCCCGGCACGCCCCAGCACGCCCGCTCCCCCCAGGGCGGCACCGCCCAGGGCCGCCCCAAGCTTCCCGGTGCCGCAATCCTATTCCTTCGGGCAGCCAGCGACCCCGGGGTCAGCAATGACCGGAGAGGCCTCGTTCGGCCAGTTCGCCAAACTCACGGCCGGGCATGTGGAGCCAAGCTGGATGAACGCCCTGCATGAGTGGTGGCAGCGGCATGGCTACTACCCATCCCAGGCCGTGGCCCTGCAACAGGCCGGCAAGGTGCGGATCGAGATCGTGGTGGAGCGGTCCGGCAAGGTGCGGACCGTGAAGCTCCTCGGAGCCTCGGACTCTCCCTGGCTCAACATGGGCGCACAGGATGTGTTCCGCGGGTCCACCGTGCCGCCCTTTCCGCCGAACACGCGGGACGACCAGGTCACGCTGGAACTGACGATCAACTACATCTTCAACCGCCGCTGAGCGTCAGAAAGGATCACCAGCCCAGGGTCACGCGCCCCGGGCTGGTGCGGACGGGTGGTCAGCGATAGTTGTCGACGGCGTTCTTGATCTCGGTCGGCTTCGCGGTCGGCGTGGCCGGCGCGGCGGACAGCATCCCCTGCATGGTCGCGCCCCGGGTCCGCCAGAAATCGGCCAGGATGCGAACGTCCCAGCCGATGCAGAAATGCTTCACGCCCATCTCGATATACGGCGCCGCCTGTTCGGCATCGCCGATCTCGATGCGCGGATGGATGCCCAGCTTCAGCGCGGTCTCGATCGTCTTCAGTTCCGCCTTCCGCACATCCGGGTGGCCGCGGCTGCCGGTCTGCCCGATCGACATCGAGTAATCCGACCCGCCGAACTGCACCATGTCGATGCCGGGCACCGCGAGGATGGCGTCCAGGTCTTCCACACACTCCCGCTTCTCGACCATCAGCACGACAACGACCTCATCGAGCGCCTTGACATAGGCCGGGGACCCGCCCTCCAGCGTCGTGCCGACATCGCGCCGCATGCCGACGCCGGTCAGGCCGAAGCCGCGGCGATTGCCGGGGGTTTCGGCGCGCACAGCGGCGACGCAGGCCTTGGCGTCCTCCACCGTGCGGACATCGGCGAACAGCACCGACTGGAAGCCCGAGCCGATCGCGCGCATCGCCTGGTGCGTGTACTCACCCTGCTCCACCTTGATCATCCCCCCGATCCCCGCGACCTCCATCGCTCGGCCCAGATTATCCAGGTCGTAGAGCGAGAACGGGGCGTACTCGGCGGTGAACTCCACGTAGTCGTAATGACCGCCGGCCGCGCCGATCAGTTCAACAAGCGTGGGCCAGCTCGACAGGATATGCGTGCCCAGGGTGGGCAGGCCGGCGTCGAGCTTCTGGCGGAGGCGATTCGGGCGCATGGACGATTTCCTCATGGCGTTTGCGGGCGACTGTGACGGCCCTCTCGGTCTTCGGCAAGGAGGGGGCGCGGCTCGCTTCCGCCACCGGCATGACGGCCCGGGGGGGGGCGTCAGCGCTCGAACAGGATGTCGGTCGCGGACAATGTCGGCGCCCCGGTCAAGGAGGCAAAGACCGAGGCCCCGACGTTGTTGCCGGTCGCGCTATACGACAGCGCTCCGCTGGATGTGTTGTAGGCCAGCCGCTGGTCGACGCTGGTGAAGGACCCGGTGGCGTTCGCAACGAAGATCGTCGGGTCGATCGGCGTCGGAGAACTCGGGTTCAGCGCATTGTCGATCGCGCCCAGGTCGAACCCGCCCACCGCGTGGATGCCGTACAGCAGCAGCGAGTCCTCCCCGGATTCGAAGTCGGTGAAGGTCTGCGTCGGCAGGGCGCTGGACACGAACACCAGCCGGTCGAAGCCATCCCCGCCGGTGACGTTCGCGGCCCCGGTGCCAGCGAAGATCGTGTCGTCCGCCATCCCGCCCATGAAGGTGTCGGCACCCGAGCCGGACACGTAGGTCAGGCTGTGCCCGGTGCTCGCGCCCGTCAGGCCCGAAGCATCGATGGTGTTCGTCCCCGTGGCCCCGGCGAGAACCGTGACCGGACCGTCCGCCACCGTCGTGTCCGCCAGGGTGACGCTATTGGCCCCCGCCGCAAGCTGGATCGTCGGGATGTCACTGACATTGCCAAGGCCAAAGGTGCCGGCCGTCGTGATGGTCAGGGCGCTGGGCCCGCCGCTGCCGCTGATCGTGGTGCCCGCCAGGACGGCGGATGTGGCCTGGATCGCCCAGGACGCGCCTTCGTCGATGGTGACCTGCTCGAAGTTGATGAACTGCGCGCCCAGGCCGGACAGGGTCCCGGTGGTGGTGCCCACCGCCAGCGCCAGCGTGCTGGCGACCGTGGAGCCGATCGTGTTGCCGCCATCGACCACCCCGCTGAAGGTGCCGGTCGTGTCGACGATCACCCGGTTGGCGAAGCCGCCCGCCAGCGCCACCGCGGTGCCGACGGACCCGATGATCGCGCCCGCGTTGCGGACCGTCCCGGCCTCTCCCCCGATCATGACCCCGATCCCGCCGCGGATCGTCCCGCCGGCGTTGTTGGTGACCGATCCGCCCGCGGACAAATAGGCGCCGAAGGCCGCCACGCCGCTGCCGCGGATGCCGCCGCTGTTCACGATCGTCGCTGGACTGCCGCTGGCATAGATGCCATTGTAGCCCGTGATCGTGCCTCCGACTTGGTTCGTGAGCGTGCCGCCGCCCTTCAACCGGACGCCGACGCCGTTCGCCACGCCGCCCGTCACCGTACCGGCGTTGACGATGGTCAGCGGGCTGGACGCCCCGCCATAGATCGCCTGCTTGGCGCGGATGGTGCCGCCGGCCTGGTTGGTGATGCTGCCGCCCGTCTTGAACCCGACGCCGAGGCCGCCCGAGTCATTGCCACGGATGACGCCGGCATTGGTCAGGTCGGACGCCAGATACCCGGCGCTGACGCCATAATAGCCGGTGATGGTGCCGCCGGCCTGGTTGGTGACCGCGCCGCCTTCCTTCAGGTTGATGCCCCAGCCGCTCGCGGCGTTGCCCACCAGCCTGCCGGCATTGACGATCGTCGCGGACCCCATCGGCGCGGCGTAGATCGCCATGCCGCCGGAGATCGTGCCGGTCGCGGCGTTGCTGATCGAACCGCCGATGCTCAGCCGGATGCCGGTGCCCGACGCCTGACCGACCAGGCGGCCGGCATTGGCGATCGTGACAGCGCCCTCGGCCGCGTCCAGCGCGTCCTGACCGGTGATCAATCCGGTGGCCGCGTTGCTGACCGAGGCATCGGTGCCCAGCCGCACCGGCCCACGGATGGTACCCGCATTGGTCAGGGAACCCTGGACCAGGTTGCCGGAGGCGAAGGACCAGCTTGCGCCGGCATCGACGTCGACCTGGCCGAAATTCACGAACTGGGTGCCAAGCCCCGATAGCACGCCGGTCACGGTGCCCGCGGCCAGTTCAAGCGTGCTGACCACCGTGTCACCGATCGCGTTCCCGCCGTCGACGACGCCGGTGAAGGTGGCGCGCGGGCGCAGGATCACGCGGTTCTCGACCCCGGCGGTGAAGACCACCGCCGTCCCGCCGGAGCCGATGACCTTCCCAGCGTTCTCGAGCGTGCCGCCGCCGAGCAGCATGACTCCGAAGTCGCCGCTGATCGTCCCGCTTGCCCGGTTCGTGACGGTGCCCCCGTCGTTGAACGACACACCGCGGCTGCCGGCGGTGACGGTCGCGATGATCCGGCCGCTGTTGTCCACCGTGGCATCCGGCCCAAGGGCGAAGACACCACGCAGCCCGGTGATCGTGCCGGTCGCCGCGTTGGTGACGAAGCCGTTGTCCCCGAGGAGGATACCAGCCCCGTTGGGATCGGCCGTGATGCGTCCGGCATTGGTCACCGAGACGCCGGCGCCGTACCGCGCATCAACGGCGAACGCGCCGGTTATCGACCCGGTGGCCGTGTTGGTCACGCTGCCGCCGCTGTTCACGGTAAAGCCGTTGCGGATCGTGCCGGCGTTGGTCAGACCGCCCAGCACCGTCAGCGACCCGTTGTTGGTCATCGTCCGGCCGCCCGCCAGCGTGTAGGCGCCCATCAGGGACCAGTCCGCGCCAGCCGCTATCTCGATCGCGGCGAAGTCCTGGAACTGTGCCGTCAGGCCGGTGGTCGTTCCGGTGCCGCCAAGCTCCAGCGTGCTGACGATGGACGAGCCGATCGCGTTGCCGCCCTTGACCACGCCGTCGAACACCCCGCCGTCGCGCATGATCACCCGGTTGGCGATCCCGCTGCCCATGGCCAGCGCGGTGCCGGCGTTACCGATGATCGTCCCGGCGTTGGACACGGTGCCGGTCATGCCGGCGGGCAGGACCCAGCGCGCGCCGGCATCCACCTCGACCCGGCCGAAATTGATGAACTGGGTCCCGAGCCCGTTGAGGGTTCCGGTGGTGCTGAGGGAGGTCAGCTCGATCGTGCTCTGCACCGACGACTTGGCCGCGTTGCCGCCGTTGATGGTGCCGACGAAGCTGGCGCCTTCCTCGATGACCAGGCGGTTGGCGTGACCCGCGCCGAACACCAGCGCGGTGGCGTTGGTCCGTGAGATGGCGCCGTGGTTGACGACGGTGCCCTTGAACGCCCCGGTCATCGCCCAGGTCGCACCGGCATTCACCTCGATCCGCTCGAAGCCGGTGATGGTCGTGCCCAGGCCCGTGAGGATGCCGGCCGAGGCGCTGGAGGTGAGTTCGAGCGTGCTGACGGTGGAGGCACCCAACGTGTTGCCGCCATTGACGGCGCCCGTGAAGGTGGCGCCGCGGGTGATGATCAGGCGGTTCGCCGACCCCGCCGCCATGGCGACGGCGGTGCCGCCGGTGCCGATGATGCGCCCGGCCGTGCTGGCGGTGCCCGCGCCGGACAGGCCGATGCCGCCGGTGATCGTGCCCCCGGCCAGGTTGTTCAGCCGGCCGCCGCTTCCCAGGACGACGCCGGCGGTGCCGCCCGAGACGACTCCGCCCGATTGGTTGGTCAGCAGCGCCCCGTTGGCCAGGGTCGCGCCCTGGACGGTGCCGGCGATGCTGCCGGCGTTCACCACGGTGGCCGAACCGCCCTTGGCTCCGACCGCCTGGCGCCCGGTGATGACGCCGCCGGCCTGGTTCGTCAGCGTGCCGGCGGTCAGGTAGACGCCATGGCCGGCGCGGGGGTTGTCGGGGCCGCTGGCGTTCATCGTTCCGCCGGCGATCAGCCCGGCATTGGCGATGGTGGCATGCAGGGTGCCGGCTGTCGCGATACCCGCTTCGCCGGTGATCGTGCCGCCGGCGTGGTTGGTGATGCGGCCCCCCCCGGGCAGCCAGATGCCGGCCGCCGTCGCGTCCGTGTAGCCGACATTGGTCGCGATGCCGGCGCCACCGGCGATCAGGCCGGCATTGTCGATGATAGCCCCGTCATAGCGGGCATGGATGGCATGGGCGCCGCTGATGGTCGCGCCGGCCAGATTGGCGACCGTGCCCTGGACGTTGAAGACGCCAACGCCCGAACTCGTGTGGCCCGCGATGAGGCCGGCATTCTCGACAGCCAGCGACACTCCGGTCGCCTTGATCCCCATCACGACGCCATAGCTGGCGGTGATGGTGCCGGTGGCCTGGTTTACGACCTTGCCGTCGGTGTTGAACAAAACGCCCAAGCCGAGCGCGTCGATATCGCCGGCGTTGATGACAGTGCCGACGCCGGTCGTGACGTCGATCGCATCGAACCCGCCTTCGATCAGCGCGCCGGCGTGATTGACCAGCGTTCCGCCGCCAAACATCCGCACGGCGTGGTTGCCGACGATCGACCCTGCATTGTCCACCGTCGCGGCGACATTCATCAGCAGGCCCAGGCTGGTGCCGGTGATGGTGCCGGTGGCGCTGTTGGTCAACGACCCTTCGTTCAGGAACCGGACCGCGATGTCCCGCGCGGTGATCAGCCCGGCGTTGTCCAGCGCGGTGATGGTGCCATGCACCGCCCGACTGCCGGAGATCGTCCCGCCCGCCTGATTGACCACCAGGCCCCCGCCCGCCAGCGCCACGCCGATCTGCGTCCCGTTGATCAGCCCGGTCGACTGGTTCGTCACGTTCAGCGCGCCGGAGGCTCCGCTCTGGATTCCGATGCTGTCGGCGGTGATCCGGCCGGCATTGTCCACGACACCCTTGGCCAGGAACACGCCCCTGTTCGCCGAGGCGATCGTCCCGCCAGCCTGGTTGGTGATCGTCCCGCCGAACTGGTTGACGATTCCGTTGGAGGCGCCGCTGATTGTGCCGGTCGAGCGGTTGGTGATCGTTGTTTCCACATAGACGCCGATCCCGGTGCCCTTCTGCCCGCCCCCCAGGCCGAGGATCACCCCGGCATTATCCGCGCCGCCCGCGAAATCCCGCAGCATGACCCCCCAGTCGCCCGAGATCGTGCCGCCGGCCTGGTTGGTGACCGATCCGGCAAACATGTAGGCGCCCGCGCCACCTGCCGCGGTGGCGCCCAACATCCTGCCCGCATTGACGACCTGGGTGTTGGCGAGGTTGCGGATGCCAAGCTTGCCGGTGATCGTGCCGCCCGCCGCATTGGTCACCACGGCCGAGGACCCGCGGGCCAGGTAGACGCCCGCCTGCGGCCCGCTGATCGTCCCGCCCGACAGGTTGCTGATCGTCCCGCCGTTGTGCAGCCGGACCCCGAACAGGCCGGCGTTGGTGCCTGTGATCACGCCGGCATTCGCGACCGTGCCCGCCGCCCCTGATATCTGCACCCCAACCCCGGAGCGGATCGTGCCGCCCGCCTGGTTGGTGACCGCGCCACCCACGCTCATGCGGATACCGATCAGCTGTGCGTTGCCGGATCCGATCGTACCGCTGTTCACGACCGCGTTGCTGGCTAGCGTGCTCAGGACCGCGAAGGCGCCCGTGCTCTCGATGGAGCCCAGGTTGAACAGGGTGACGTTGCTGCCACCAAAGGAATAGGCTGGCACGGACGAGGCAACAGTCGTCCCGGTGATCGTGACGTTCGGCATGCGTCGGGGTCTCCGGCATCGGGCCCCGGGCTGGCAGGGGCGGTGGCTCCTCAGGTCGAGCGCGGTTCAGACCCGCCCGTTGTCTTTTCATTATAAGCACGTCCGTTGTGCCGTAAACCTGATAAATGCGGCAAAATTATTCCATGTAGCGATAAATTGGACGAATCGATCCCGAAAAACCCGAGCGGGGATGGCCTTTCCCCCGCGCCTGTCCCTGTTTCGGGGAAGACCGGTCTCCGCCCACAACCTCGATCAAAAGTGCTCGCGCAATCGCCCCAACCGCATCATCGTCACGTCCTTGCGACCCGAAGGGGGGAGGAAAACATGAATCTCGGATTGAAGAACCGCCGAGCGCTCGTGATGGGCGGGACGAAGGGGCTGGGCCGGTCCATCGCGGACGCCCTGGCCGAGGAAGGCGCGGCGCTGGTAATAAGCGGCCGCGACCAGGCCCGCCTCGATGAGGCCGCCGCCGCGCTCAAGGCGCTCGGCGCGGCCAGCGCGGTGGGCATCGTCGCCGATGTCGCGACCGGCGAGGCCATGGACCGGCTGGCGGATGCGGCGGTCGCGGCGATGGGCGGCGTCGATATCCTGGTGCTGAACCACGGCGGCCCGCCGCAATGCACGGCGTCCGAGATGACGGAGCCCGCGCTGGTGGAATGGTTCCAGCACATCGTCGTCTCCCCCATCCGCATCGCCAACCGGCTGATACCCGCCATGCGCCAGCAGGGCTGGGGGCGGGTCATCGTGGTCGGCAGCACCGGCATGCAGCACCCGATCCCGAACCTGGCGTTGAGCAACACGCTCCGCGCCTCGATCTGGGCGTGGCTGAAGACCCTGTCGGGGGAGGTCGCGAAGGACGGCGTCACGATGAACGTGCTGGCCCCGGGTACGATCCTGACCGACCGCACGCGGGACGCGGCCGCGCTGCTGGGGCGGCAGAAGAACATCAGCTTCGAGGAAGCGCTGAGCGAACGGCTGGCCGAGGCGGTGCGGCAGACACCCGCCGGCCGGGTGGGCATGCCAGACGACTACGGTCCGATGGGCGCGTTCCTGGCCAGCGAGAAGGCGGGGTACATCACCGGCAGCATGATCCGCGTCGACGGCGGACGCATCCGCGGGATGGTGTAGGCGGGCGGCGGGGGCACCGGACGCGGCGCCCCCCATGCCTGAGCGTGGTCAGTAGACCGGATCGCCCGAAATCTGCGTGCGACGCATGATCCGGCGGAACGGCCCGGCGTCATGCACGGCCAGATGCTTGGTGCAGCGATTGTCCCAGAATGCGATGGCGCCGTTCGTCCAGCGGAACCGGCAGGTGAACTCCGGCCGGTGCCCGTGTTCCAACAGGAAATCCAGCAGTGGCCGGCTCTCCGCCTCGGTCCAGCCCTCGAACCCGACGGTGTAGGAGCGGTTGACGAACAGCAGCTTGCGGCCGGTTTCCGGGTGGGTGCGGACGACGGGGTGGACGCTGATTGTTTCCCGCCAGGCGGAATCCTCGCGCACCTTGGTGGATCGCTGCGCGTTCATGCCCGCCTGCGGGCCGGCGACCATGCGGTCCGTATGGATCGCCTTCATGCCTTCCAGCGTGCGCTTCAGCCCGTCCGACAGGGCCTCGTAGGCGAGGTATTGGTTCGCGAACAGCGTGTCCCCGCCATAGGGCGGCACCTCGATGGCATACAGGATGGCGCCCATCGGCGGGTCGGCCACCATGGTGGTGTCGGTGTGCCAGTCCTCCCCCACGATCTTCCGGTCACCCGGTTCGCGCTTGATGTCCACGATCTCGGGGTCGGCGCTGACGCCGTTGTAGTTCGGGTGGATGAAGATATCACCGAACCGACGGGTGAAGGCCTTGTGGCGATCGACGCTGAGGGTCTGGTCGCGGAAGAAGATCACGCCGTGGTCGAGGAGGGCCTGCCGGATTTCCCCGATCACGCCGTCATCAAGGTCCTGCGCGACATCAACGCCGCTGATTTCGGCGCCGAGCGCGCCGGCGATGGGCGCGACTTCTATATGGCTGTTTCGCATCCGAGGTTCCTCCCTGTCCGGACCGTGGCCGTTGCGGATCGGTGGGTCAAGCGGCTCAGCCGCGGCGGGCGGCCTGGATCGCGGCGATGTCGATCTTCCTCATCTCCATCATCGCCTCGAACGCTCGGCTGGCTTCCGCGCCGCCAGCCGCCAGCGCCTCGGTCAACGCGCGCGGCGTGATCTGCCAGGAGATGCCCCATTTGTCCTTGCACCAGCCGCAGGCGCTTTCCTGGCCGTCATTGCCGACGATGGCGTTCCAATAGCGGTCGGTTTCTTCCTGGTCGTCGGTGGCGATCTGGAACGAGAAGGCCTCGGTGTGCTTGAACGCGGGACCGCCGTTGAGACCGAGGCAGGGGACGCCGGCGACGGTGAATTCAACCGTCAGGACGTCGCCCTGCTGGCCGGACGGATAGTCGCCGGGGGCACGCAGGATCGGACCGACCGCGCTGTCGGGGAAGGTTTCGGCGTAGAAGCGTGCGGCGGCCTCGGCGTCCCTGTCGAACCAGACGCAAATGGTGTTCTTCGCCATCGTTAGTCCTTTCGGTTGAAACCGGATTGCCGGACGTATACGCCGGCCGGCCGGTTGCGCCTACCGAAAGGCCCAGGACCATAGTGACGCGGCGGCAACGCTGACCGTGGCCGTCGCGGCGCCCAGGCCGCACCCGATCAACGATGCCGTGCCCAACGTGGCCGCCACGGCGGCGGCGGCTGGCGCGCCAACCACGGCCAGTTCGGCGCCGACGACCGGTGCCGCGGTCGACCAGGCGGTATAGCCGCCCAGGAAGGCACCGGCCGAACAGCCGACGAACATCGCCTCCCACACCGGTGATCCTTCGCGGAGTTCGGCGCGGTGGGGCATTTCCCGAGACTCGCTCGCATCGGTGGCGGTCGTGCTGGCGGCCACCGCGGCGGCGGGCGCCCCGAGCCTCATCGCCGGCATGGCCTGCATCAGGTGGACGCCGGCGCCGGTGTCGTTGCCATAGGGTCCGAGGCCGCCGGCCGGCCGGCCGGCGAAGGGGTTCCCGCGTGATTGCGCGATGGCGGGGGTTCCGCCCAGGACCATCAGCGCAACGAGAACCGGAATGTGACGAGCGGACATGATGTGCTCCTGCGTGCCTGGGGCGGCCTGTGACCGGGCGGACCAGGTCGTGTCTCGGGATGGAGTTTAGGAAAGCCGGGCGTCCATGGCTACCATCGTGGAGCCGCCCGTGCGGCGTATTTCCGGGGTGGTCCGGTGGGTGCAAGACAACGCGGCGGCCGCCAACGCGAGGCGTTGGGTGTAATATCCGGCGATGTAACCATCGACTCTCCGAACAGCGCTCATTCGTCGTGGTGGCCGAAGGGCCACCATCCACGACTTTGCTGTTCAGAACAGGGGAAAGTCGTGGGTGCTGGGCCTTCGCCCAGCATGACGAGGTGGAGACCGCGTGGGTCATCGCCAAGGTCGGCTGGTATAACCAACCCGTCTCCGAACGGTTGCTACGCGAAACGGTGCAAGCGTCATATGGAATAAATTCCTTGACATCGAAAATCAGATTGTTCACTTTACGTTCATGTTCACCGCGCCACCCGCCGCTGAGCCTGCCGCCCCTGTCCAGGGCCAGAACCGCCACGGACCCCTGCTGGGCCTGGTGCGCAGGATCATCGATTACGGCCGCGACCTCGTCACCGCACTCCAGCGCCAAAACACCCCCAGCACTCCCGTCGCTCGGCGGTTCGGCACCTTCAATCTCGCCTTGATCATCGCGCGCATTGCCCGAGGCCTCAGCCTCGCCGCCGGCCTGGAAGCACGCCTCTTGCGCGCCCGGCCCGCGCGGAGCGTCCAGCGGAGCCTCCCCTCTCGCGCGCCATCGAAACCCCGCCCCGCCCGTCCCACACCCGACGAGGAAGACGCAGCCCTTCTCCGTGCCCTGCCGTCAGCCGAGGAGATCGCCGCCCACGTCCGCAATCGCTCCGCCGGTGCGGTGATCGTGGAAATCTGCCGGGACCTCGGCATCAACGCGACCCACCCCCTCTGGCCGAACATCCGCGACGCCATCATTGCCTATGACGGCAGCCTGTCACGGATGCTGAAACTGTGGCTGGGTGCGGCATCCGCGTTCCTCGCGGCCTTGCCCTATGACCCTTGGGCATCGCTGCCGAGGGCCTGGGACGGGCCATCCCTCGCCAGCACCGGCCCACCCCCCTGATCCCCTGAAGTCACCAGGACAACGGGGCCACCGCAGGGTGGTCCCGCCATCCGGATTCGTGCCGCCGATCCACTTATACCAGGCGGCGTAACCATTTACTCTCTGAACAGCGCTCATTCGTCATGGTGGCCCCCCGGGTCCGGCGAAGAGCCGGCCCGAGGACAGGCTCCGGGCCACCATCTACGACTTTGCTGTGCTGGACTAGAAAAAGTCGTGGGTGCCGGGCCTTCGCCCGGCATGACGAGGTTGAGACCACGAAGGTCATCGCCAAGGTCGGCTGGTATTACCCCACCGGCACCCCAATCCCCTTCAACCGCGCATTCGCCCGCGCCGCCCGGGCCTTCAACCCGTCCAGATACGTGCTCACATCCGTCCCGGGCAGGTTCAGCACGCGGCACCCAAGCTGCCAGTATTCCTCGATCTGCGCCTCGGTTTCCGCTGACCCGCGGGCGAGTTTCCCATGCGCCTGGCACGCCTCCACGATCCGGCGCACCGCCGCCTTGAACGTCGGGTGCTCAAGCTGCAGGTGAACCCCAAGACGCGCGCTTAGATCCGAGTGGCCATAGGCGATCATGTCGATGCCCTCGACTGCTGCGATCGCCTCCACGTTCTCCAGGCCTTCCAGCGACTCGATCGCCGCGCAGACGATGATGTTCGCGTTGGCCCAGGGCGCGTATTCGGTCGCGTGACGGGCGCCATGGCTCCGGTATCCCGTGTGCATCCCCTGACCCGAAATCCCGCGATTGCCGATGGGGGGATACTTCGCCAGTTGCACGATCGCGCGGGCTTCCTCGACGGTATCGACCTCGGACACCTGGATGCCCATGATCCCCTGGTCGAGGATCACGGGAATCAGGTTCGCGAATGATTTGTGGATCCGCACGATCGCGGAAACGTCCGTCGCCTGGAACCATCCGGCCAGGTCGGCGATCGTCTCCATGTCGAAGGCGCCGTGTTCGTGGTCGATCATGCAGTAGTCGAAGCCGGACGCCTCGATGATCCACGGCACGCCACGAGAGGCGAATTCCTTCAACCCGGTGCCCAGCGCGGCCCGCCCCTCGCGCACCGCCCGGTGGATGCTGTTTTCCTTGATCATGACCGCCACGCTCCCTTCCCGAAGACGACCCCGGGGCCGCCAGACGCTCTCGCGTTCGTTGGCGGGAGTGTGACTCGCCTTGCCACCCCGGCCAAGCAGGCTCTCCCGCCGGGTCCGTTTCCGGAAGCCTATCGCGCCGGCACGGAGGCGAGGCGCACGCCCTCCGCCTCGAAGGCCACCTTCATGCGGCGGTTGAACTCCCGCCCGACCGACCAGCGGCCAAAGGCGGTGCAGCGGATCCGGCATCGGATGCTCATGGCGACGTTGTCGATTTCCTGGAGGCCGAACACCTCCAGATCATCCAGAATGATGCCGCCCCAGGCCGGTTCCTCGCGCATGTCGGCCACGATCCCGCGCAGGATTCCAACGACGCGATCGTAGTTCTCATCGAACGCCACCACCACCTGAATGACCGCTCGGCTGAACTCCCTCGTCATGTTGGTGACCGTTGTGACGGCGCTGAACGGGATGACGTGAACCGAGCCATCTTCCGAGCGCAGGCGGATCGTGCGGACCGACAGGCTTTCGACCGTGCCGGTCAGGGCGCCGACCTTGACCACGTCGCCCACCTGCATCGCGTTCTCCAGCAGCAGGAACACGCCGGTGATCAGGTCCTGCACCAGCCGTTGCGAGCCGAAGCCGACCGCGATGCCGATGATACCGGCACCGGCCAGCAGTGGTGCGATGTTCACCCCGATCTCGCTCAGCACCATCAGCCCGCTGATGATCGCGATGGTCACGATCAGCGTGGTTCGCAGCAGGGGAAGCAGCGTGCGCAGGCGCGCGGCGCGGGTCCCCATGGCATCACGCTCCAGCCGGCGGAGGTGCCCCTGGATCGCGCCATTGACCAGTTCCCACACGGCGATGGCGAGCAGGACCGTGACCAGCACCGTCCCGAGCGCCGACAGGAACCGGCGGCCCAGCGGCGCGGTCAACAGCCAGTTGAGCCCGCCCAGACCGTAGATCTGCAGCAGGATCAGCATCACCAGAACATAGACGGCGACCGACAGGCCCCGATGCAGGGCGCGGTGGTACAGGCGCAGACGGCCGGCCAGGACGCCGAAATCGCGCCCGTCCTTCTCGGCGGCGGCGAGCGCCTTTTCCAGCAGTCCGTGCAGCGCGAGACGGGCGAAGCGGCCGAGCGTGACGATGAGGATCGTCAGCAGGACCATGCGGAGGAACGTGCCGGCCCCTTCGCGTTGTTCCAGGCTCCAGACGATCCACCCGGTCCCGAGCGTCAGGCAGGCGGCCCAATGCCAGATCCTGGCAGCCCGCTTGCGCAGCGTGGCGATGGTCCCGGTCGCGTCCTCCCGCCCTGCGAGCCAGGCTCTGACCGGGCGGCGGTTCTGGATCACCATGACTGCGAGCATCGCCACGATGTAGAGGCCGATCCCCTTCTGCAGGGCGGCGTGCGCCACCGGCGACATGCCGAGCAGGAATCCGACCTCACCGAAGGCATAGGCGACAACGGCGCCGACGATCAGGCGCCGGAGCCACAGCATCATGCGGAGCGAGGCGCCAGGGCTTGCCGTCACGATCGCGAACTTGGAATGCGTCGGCGCCAGCAGGATGCGGCTGAGTCGCAGCATCGCCGTGCAGATTGCATAGGCGTTGATGGTCGCCAGGATGATCAGGCGCGTGCTGGACTGGCCGCCCAGGTCCGATCCGGCGAACAGGTATCCAACGAGGACTGTTGCCAGGACGGGCAGCAGCTCCAACCCGAGCCGGCCCGACAGGCGGGGGATGCGTCGCAGGGAGGCGAGGACGGCCGATGCGCGTCGGTAGGCGAAGGGAGGCTCGACATGGCCGGCCTCGGCGCGGGCGGTTGCTTCATCCGGTTCGGCCCGGGGTTCAACAGCGGGAGAGACGACCGCAGTGGAGGCGGCGGGGGCTGGCCAGCCTGCTGCCTCCAGCCGTTCGATCGGTCCCCGGAGGAGGTACCGCATGGTGCGCTGGACACCTATCGCGAGCCCGAGGGCCAGCAGCACCCGCCAGGTCATGTCGATCATGAAGTCGCGCGCGATCGGGCTGGTGGCCATGACCTCGATCCAGCCCCAAAGCAATGGCAGGCTGCGGACCGCCTGGATCGCGTCGCGGACCCGGGTGCTGAGGGTGTTGATCAGCCCCGATGCCGAGACGAGGAGCTGCGCGCCAAGGCTGTTCGGCGCGAGGGGGAGGGCCAGCGCGGTGGTGGTTTCCTCGGCCTGCCCGGCCGGGGCGGCGGCGGGCTGTTCGGCTGGTGCGACGGGGGCGGAGGCTACAGCGGTTCCGGCCGGCGGTTGCGTGGCCGCCGGCGTGCGGGGTTGTGGCGACGGATCGACCGGGGCCAGGCCGCGCGCGCGCAGAAAGGCGTCCAGCGTGGCCGTGAACGCCGCCCGCTTCGCTGGATTGTTCAACACATCCAGGACCAGCCGAGCTTCGTCGGGGGTCAGGGGCGCTTGAACGGTGGGAGGGACGGGGGGCGGTCGCTGGGCCTCCGCGGAGAACCCGAATGACAACAAGGCGATGAACAGGAGGAGCAGCAGGCGCATCATGCCAGTCAGCCACCACAACCGGACCGTATGGGTCAACAGCAATCTCAGGGGCCGGGATGCGAGCGTGCGGCGTCGCTGGCAGACACGGAACCGCCCCCCTGTGACGGCGCTTCGGCGGCGCTGTCGGACAACCGCGGTTCCTGTATAAGTGGCGGTTCGCGCTCAAGCTGGGGCCGGCAACAGGGGACCGAAGCGGCATGCACATCAGCACAGAACAGGTCGACGGCACGCTGACCCTCGGGTTGGCCGGCCGGCTCGACTCCACGACGTCGGCGGTGCTGGCGGACGCGCTGGCGCTGGAGGGCGTGGGGCATCTCGTCCTCGACTTTGGCGCGTGCCCCTACATTTCCAGCGCGGGCTTGCGGGAACTGCTGCGGGCGCAGAAGCGCATGGCGGCGTCGGGCGGCACGATATTGCTGACCAACGTCTCGCGGGAGGTCCAGGATGTCCTGGACATGACCGGGTTCTCGAAGTTCATCCCCAGCAGGCGCAAGGTGCGGGAGATTTCGATCGAAGGGCTGGAGTTCATTTCCGCCGGCGTGTGCGGTGAGTGCTATCGGCTGGACCAGGAGACCATCGTCAAGCTGTACAATGAGGGGATCGAGCCCCAGGTCGCCGAAAAGGAAAAGGCGTTCGCGAAGGCCGCGTTCGTGGCTGGGATACCGACGGCCATTTCCTATGACGTCGTCGCCTGCGGCACCCGGACCGGCGTTGTGTATGAGATGCTGGACGCGACGCTGTTCAGCGCGGTGATCCGGGCCGACCTGACCAATATCGACCAGCATGCCCGGACGCTCGCCCAGATCACCCAGACCGTTCACGAAACACCGGCTGACCCTGCTGTATTTCCGGACATCAAGGACCATCTGCGAAGCTATATCGACCAGATGGATTTCTTCCTGTCACCGAATGAGATCGCGTTGCTGCATCGCAAGCTGGCCGCCATCCCCGACGCGGACACCTGCGTCCATTTCGACCTGCACACCAGCAACATCATGATCCGAGGCGGGGAGCCCGTGATCATCGACATGGGCGACCTGTCGCGGGGACACTATCTGTTCGACGTCGGGCTGCTCGCCACCATCTACGGGGTGCCCGAGCTCGAAATCTGCGAGATGGCGACCAAGATCCCGGCGGAGGCCGGTGTTGAGCTGTGGGAGCGCTTCCTGCACCACTATTTCGCGGACAAGCCGGCCGAAGAGTACCAGCTTTTCGAGAGCAACAAGTATTTCCTGGCCTCATTGAGGCTGATCTACACCATCACCTTCCTGCCCGCCCTGCGGGAGCGGTTCGCCCGGACGATCAAGGAAGTGCTGCTGCCAAAGATAGCGGAATGACCTGGGGACGAGGTTCAGGCTGCGCTCAACGCCCGCGTCGCCACCAGTCCGACCGCCAGGGCGGATCGGGCGCGGTGGCCCTCAGCGCCAGGTGACGTGATGCCTGATCCAGTCGACCAGGCGGCCAAGGCTTTCCTCGGTTGGCATGACAATGATTTCGGCGCCATCACAGTCGGCGATCAGGCCCCTTGGGTCGATCCCCGCCACGATGTCGCCAAGGGTCCCGTCATAGCGAGCAGCCCATGCTGGCAGCACGGCCACCCGGCTCATGCCATGGCTGGCGGCATGGGCGCGCGCCGCCTGGATGCCCGCGGCACAGGCCGCGTATCCCCGGGGCCCGGTCCAATAGTTGATTTCCCGCTCCAGATAGACGAGGTCGCTGGTACGCCAGGGATCTATGCCGTCACGCATTGCCGCTTCTCACTCGGGTTGCTGGGCCGCCTTGCGCAATCTAACCCACCCCGGACTGTGCACATAGAGCGTCGGATAGCGGGGTACCGTACGGCGTCGAACCCTGTATTCAGTTCCGATGCCTTTCGAGACACGCTTGTGACCCGTTCCTTCTGCTGACCCAGGCAGGCCGTGTTCCCGTGGGACGGCCGGATTTGATCCATGATTTCAGGACGTGAGACCGATGATTGCAGTGGCCGGACAATGAGCGACACCGAACAGCCGGCCACCACGTCGGAAGCGGAGCAGCAGGGGCCTCCGGCCTATCCGACGCCAGCCGTGATGCCAACTCAGTTGGACGCGTCGGGCGTGCGGTTCGATTTCAACATGGGTGCGCGGGTGCTGCTGCCACCGCTTGAGGCCGACCAATGGCACATCCGGCTCCGTGACCTCGATACGGGAAACATCCTGTTCGAGAGCACCAACAAGGGCGCGCTGGTCGCCTCATCGAAGCACTTCCATGTGCGGTTCGCGATCGACCTGTGGCGCATCGACGAAGCCGGCAAGGCGACCGTCGTGCTGGAGCACGCGTATGACTGCCGTGACAAGCCGGTCCTGATCCAGTTCCCGGTTGGCACACTGGGGGACATCCTGGGCTGGGTTCCCTATGCCGCCGCCTTCGCTGAAAAGCACGGCGCCCAGGTGACCTGCGCGATGTCCGAGCTGTTGATCCCGCTGTTTCGTGACGCGTATCCGGGGATGACCTTCGCGACGCATGAGGAAGTGATGGCGCAGGGCCTGACCGACACCGCCTATGCGACCTACTATATGGGCCTGTTTTTCGACGACGCCGAGAACATCTGGCAACCGACCGACTTCCGCCATGTCGGGCTGCATCGCACCGCTGGCTATATTTTGGGCGTTGATCCGGCCGAGATGCGGCCGATCCTGGGCGTGCCGGATGAGGGACGCCCGATCGCCGAACCTTATGTTGTCATTGCCGTTCAAAGCAGCAGCGCCTGCAAGAAGTGGAACAACCCGCATGGCTGGCGGGAGGTGATCGCCGACCTCAAGGCGCGGGGCTATCGGGTCATCTGCATCGACCAGAAGGCCGAACATGGCTCTGGTCTGATCTGGACACATATTCCGCATGGGGCGGAGGACGAGACGGGCGATCGCCCGCTGGCGGAACGCGTGAGATGGCTGCGTCACGCGGCGTTCTTTGTCGGCGTATCGAGCGGCCTGTCCTGGCTTGCCTGGGCGGCCGGCACGCCGGTGGTGATGATCAGCGGATTCACGCACCCGAACAATGAGTTCCATAGCCCCTATCGGATCATCAACTGGCACGCCTGCAACTCCTGCTGGAACGACGTGCGGCTGCGGTTCGATCACAAGGACTACATGTGGTGCCCGCGGCATGCCGGCGCCGATCGGCAATTCGAGTGCTCCAGGCTGATCACGTCCGCGCAGGTCATCCAGACGATCGGGCGAATCCCAACCGTCCTCTCTCGGCCGGAGGGAGACTGATCGCGCCGGTAATCCAGATGACGGGCCGACGACATGCAATCAGATTGCATGGATTCGAATGACATGGTGAGGTACCTGACGGTAGATTTGCAATTGATACGTTGTGAACTGTGCATCGGTGGTTTGCGGGGACAGTCATGTCCACCGAGGCAAATTCGAGTGCTTCCTGATAGCCTCCTGCAGCGGCCGAGGTGAACCTGAGCGGTTACAGCCATTGGCATTAACACGAGGTCTGGCCGACCGACCGGGCTCGGCGGGTGTTCCCCGTCGCATTTGTGCGCTCGTCAGGCGCACGGTGTCGAATGCCCGGACGTCCCAGCACGATCAGAAAGTTGTCGCCTGTCAGGCCCGAGCTGTCATCCGCGCGATATCACCAACTGATCGTACTGATGTCCGCCGTGCAAGCGGGTCGCTTGTGAGTATTATCCGATGCTTCCTGACACTAATTTCATACGTCATGTTGCGACTATCCCGTGCAGGGGATGCCAACTCGCATGGTGGCGTGTCTCGACTTTGGCCGTTTTGGCTCCAAGCAGTGTTCACCCCGGTCACAGAACCGGCCCGGTCGTGACCACAAGATTGGCTACTAGATGAGGATTATCCCATGAATTACATCAATCTGGCGGCGGGTGCGTTCCTTAGCATCTCAGCTGGCTCGGCCCTCGCACAGGCACCGGCGCTCGACGGGCAGGCCGGCGCCCGACCGGGCCATGTCCCCGGCGTTGGGGACTCGCTGCCCCGGTCCGACAAGGCCAGCAACATCCAGACGAGCAAGAACCGATCCAGTGTTGCACCAACCCTGCCGAGATCCGGTCTAGGAGAAAATGCAGACGCGATGGCGTACTTGAAGGTGGCACGGACCGCGCTCGTCGCCGGGCGAACGGGCCAGGCGCAGCAGTCCTTGGAGATGGCCGAGACACGGATGCTTGATCGGTCGGTTCCTGAAGGCCAGACCAATGTTCCCATCGAGAACCTGACAGTGACCGAGATCAGGGACGCTCGTCTTGCCTTGGGACAAGGAGATCGTTCGCGTGCCATCGGTCTGATCGACGTCGTCATCGCACGGTGACTAAAGTCCTGCGGGGATAGAGACGTGTCATGACGATGATCATCATTATAGTATTAGTAGTCCTTCTGCTCGGCGGAGGCGGTGGATACTACGGTTACAGCCGCTACGGCCGGCAGGGAGCCGGGGGCGTCGTGGGTCTGATCTTGATCATCCTCCTCGTCATCTGGCTGTTCGGTGGTCTCCAAGTCAACCACATGTGAGCGGAGAAGTCGGTGTCGCCTCGTTGTTGCGGATAAGTGGCAACAAAGGGTCGGCATGGGAGGTCGATGTGATCCAGCAGGTGCTCGCCTTAGCGATACTGTTCACACTCGTAAATGGTTTTGAGAGCGACCGATCGGAGGCATACCTTGTGACGCCGACGCGCGCCCGCGCTACGGAAACCATGCCACCGTTTGTAGCCGCCGGTGGCGGTGCCAAGGGCGGTCTGTCACCACATAGAGACATCCCGACCGGAATCGCTGATCCAGCAGAGCACATCTCTCAGGTGCGGCCATCCAGAGGGTCCGCGGTCAAGATTGGTCATCCATACCGATTTGTTCGCTTCCCGGAGTTGAGTGCGAATGCGGCCGCATCGCCAAGATAGTCAAAATCAGGAGTGATTTCATGAACGCCACGACAGCCAAGTACCGCCTGACCAGAAGCGTGTTAGCGATGGTATCCATCGCGGCGCTCGCGGGATGTATTGCCCCAGCGCCACAAGTTACACGGACAACCACAACCGAGCAGTTCACACTCGAACAGCCGGCGCCGGTCGTCTCCTCCACAACCACCACGATCCAGCGGAGCCAAACTCCCTAGTCATGGTGGGTCAGATGGTCGCCGGGTCGACCAGCGTCACGGATGACCCGGGATCCTGTCCTGATCCGAGTGTCGGATGAGGGAACTTACGTAAGGAACTAAGATGAACATGTCCTACAAATTCGCAACCATTGCAATTATTGGCCTTGGCCTGCTCTCCTCGGTAGCGATCGCGCAAGGTACGTTGCAGACGGTTGGCCTGATCAGGATCGACCCGGCGACCGTGACGACAGGCTATCGGACGTCCAAGATGGTCGGCAGCACTGTGATGAACGAAGCCAAGGAGGTTGTTGGCACGATCGATGATCTCATCGTGACACCGAATGAGAAGGTGCCGTTCGCGATCGTCTCTGTCGGTGGTTTCCTTGGCATGGGAAACAAGCTCGTGGTCGTGCCGAGCAGCCTGCTGCAAGTTATCGGGAAGGACCTGATCCTGCCCGGTGCCTCGAAGGAATCTCTCAAGGCCCTTCCGGAGTTCAAATACGCATCCTGAGTCCGATCACAGGGATCTGACTACGGTATCGATGCACGCCTGCTCTTCTAAGGACGCGGTTACGTTCCTCTCACACGTGACCGCGTCGGACTTACTGGACGCAGCGCTCAGTAATCGACCTCCAGCCGCGCTGCCAAGGCCAGGCGGGCGAGAGCCGGAAGCGACTTCGAACCGGTCTTACGCATGATAGCTGCTCGATGATTCTCGACCGTACGTTGGCTTATGCCGAGGTCTGCGGCAATGTTCTTGCTCGGGTGTCCCGCCAGTACCATCTTCATGATCTCATGCTGCCGTTTGGTCAGCGTCGTCAGGTGCGTCACGGCTGTTTCGTGCCAGGACTGAAGTTTGCTCGCATCATGGGACTGTTCAAGCGCCCGAGACAGGCTTTCAAGTAGCGCGGCGGGCGTCACGGGCTTCTCGACAAAATCAAATGCACCGGCCTTCATCGCGCGTACCGCGATTGATACCTCCGCGTGGCCTGTGATCATGATGGCAGGTGGAAACCGTCCTACCTCATGAATGTGCTGGAGAAGTTCCAGACCGCTCATGCCAGGGAGATAGGCATCGACCAGGATGCATCCTTCTCTCACTGGGGTGTAGCCAGCCAGGAATGACTCGCAGTCTGGATAGGCCTCCACCGCGTAACCGGCGAGTTCCAGCACATTCTGCAATTCACGGCATATGGTTGGGTCGTCGTCGATGACGAAGACCATCGGCGAGTCCGGCTTGGCTTTGACCGGGACGGCGTCGGCGACAGACGAAGGGCGCGTTGGTTCCGTGGGTGGTAGCATCGCGTCGATGGCGTTGGTTATTTCTCCTGGTCGAACCGGCTTGTTAAGATGTCGAAATCCATGCTCAGCGAGTTCGCGGAGTGTAACGGTCGATATGTCGCCGGTCAGAATGACCACAGGTACCGGCCGACGCAAAGTTCTGCGGAGTTGAAGCGCGGTCTCGGCGCCGTTGGGTCCATTCGGCAGATTGTAGTCAGATAAGATTAGGTCCGGATCGTAGGTTCCATTTGATACGAGGGCCAAGGCTTCCACACCGTCAGGTACCGCGACAACATGATGACCCTCCTCGGTCAATAGCGCTTCGATAAGGTCGCGCATATCTCGATCATCCTCAATCACAAGGATGCTTCCTTGGCGCCGGCCTGTGACGGCTTTCGGCGGAGCAGTGATCGCTGGTACCGGTCGTGGCGCGGGCGCGGGCAAACGGGTGGGGAGCAGAACCGAGATAGAGAACACGGAACCCTTCCCGACCTTTGAGGCGACGCATATGGGATGGCCGAGCAACTTGCCGAGGCGCTGTGCGATAGACAGGCCAAGGCCTAGTCCACGCTCCCGCTTCCTCGCAACGTTGTCGATCTGATAGTACTCGTCAAAGATCGCCTGCATTTCCTGCTGCGGAATGCCGATGCCGGTGTCGCAAACTTCCACACTGAGCATTCCATTCCGCCGCCTGCATCCGAGCAGAACTTTTCCACGCTCGGTATACTTAATCGCGTTTGATACCAAATTCCGAAGCACCTGCTCAAGCAGGCGTGGGTCGCTGTGGACTGGTAGCTTGCAAGGGACGACACGAAAGGCGATGCCCTTGGCTACCGCCTGATCGAGAAAGTCAACTCTGATACGTTCCAGCATATCATTGATTTCGAAGTCCTCCATCTCGGCGCGCACATTACCGGCCTCAATTTGATTGATGTCGAGGATGGTGTTGAGCATGGCGGCCATAGTGCCGAGCGTCTCGTCCAGGCGCTTGGTCAGTTTCTGGGCCTGATCGGATTTCACGGCCCTGGCGAGCAGCCCCTGTATCAGCACCAGGGTCTGTAGTGGTTGGCGTAGATCGTGGCTAGCGGCCGCCAGGAAGCGGGACTTTGCGAGATTGGCTCGTTCCGCATCCAGTCGGACCTGTTCGAGTGCCGCGGAAATTCGCCGCCGCTCGGTGATGTCGGAGAATGTGATCACGACACCTTCTACAAGGCCGTCCTGGGTACGATAGGGGAGGGTGCGGCGAATGAACCACGTACCATCCTGTGCTTGGATCTCCCGCTCGATCGGGAGCAGGGTGCTCATGACGGTTTGGGCGTCGCCAAGAAGTAAGTCGTCGGACGCGCGAGACTTCAGATCACCCAAGGGCCGTCCGATATCGCCGGGGATAATGCTGAACAGGGAACGGGTTGCCGGAGTGAAGAACCGTATCCGCAACGCGGCATCCAGAAAGAGAATGGCGACGTCCGTGCTGTGCAGCACGTTCTGCAGATCGTTCGACGTCGTGCGCTGTCGGTCAAGCGTTTCTTGCAGCTGGCTGTTCAGGGCGGTCAGTTCTTCGTTCAGTGATTGCAGTTCCTCCTTGGAGGTGACCAGTTCCTCATTGGTGGACTGGTATTCCTCGGCGATAGATGAGGCTTCCTGATTGCTTGCTCTCTGCGCCTGAGCGGAAGCCTCGAGATCCCGTACCGTATTGTGCAGCGCCTCTCGGGTGGATGTCAGTTCCTGCTCCAGATCAACCAGGCGTGAGGTCTCTTCTGGTTTCACCGGACAAGAAAGAGGTTGATCGGGATGGGGTTGGTCGATGAAGCACACGAGCAGCAGGTCTTCGCCCTCATGCGAGACGGGATGGATATCGATGTTGAAGGATCCGTCGGTGGTCCTGTCGAACAGGTCGTCGGAAGGCACGATCACGCGAGTGCGGGTACCCTCGACCTCCTCGATGGCCATTCGCAGTCTTCCACGCAATCCTTCGCGTGCCATGGACAGGATATCGTGCGTGGGCAGGCCGGACGGTACGCGCAGATAGCGATCCGTCGCTCCGATGGTGTAGAGGCACTCGCGATTGCGATTGATCAGGATTGCCGCGGGAGCATATGTGTCCAGCACCAGCCGCTGACAGAGGTCGGTAAGCGCTGGCAGTCGTCGTGGACCTGGGCCCTGTCCGATGCGGGTGGAGAGTCGGGTAATATCGGATGAACCGATCGGGAATCGTCGCTCTTCGGTTGGACCATGGCCGACATGGCGGTACAGCCGTTCGGCCTTTGCGATCACTGAGAATTGAGTCTCGAACGTGCCAACCGTCTCAGACCCGCCCAGCAGCAGGATCCCACCGTCGCGCAACGCGAAGTGAAAAAGCGATAGTACCTTCGCTTGAGCCTCCGGCCGGAGGTAAATCAGAAGATTGCGGCACGACACCATATCAAGACGGGAGAACGGCGGGTCTACAAGCAGATCGTGGATGGTGAAGATGACAACGGAACGAAGCTCCTCCGATGCCCGATAGCGATCAGTCTCCCGTTCAAAGAAGCGCGCAAGCCGAGCGGGGGAGACGGTAGTTTCGATCGTGGTTGGGTAGGCACCTTCGCGTGCGCGCGCGACTGCATCCGGATCGGCGTCTGAAGCGAAGATCTGCACCCTCACGTCACGCCCGGACTGCGTAATGTGCTCGAGGAAGAGAATAGCGAGGGAGTACGCTTCCTCGCCGGTGCTGCATCCGGCCACCCAAATTCGAATTGGCTGACCGGGCGGTTGCGACTGAACGAGAGGTGGGATGACTCTCTCCGCCAGTGTCTCGTAGACGTTAGGGTCACGGAAGAAATCAGTTACGTTGATCAGAAGGTCTTCGGCCAGGCTTGCGAGTTCCGCACGGTCGTCCAAAAGCAGGCTGTGATAGCGGTCGAACTCATTGGTCTTCATGTCCGCCATGGTCATACGCCGTTCGATCCGGCGCTGGAGTGTGCCAGGCTTGTACAGTCGGAAATCATGTGTAGTTCTCGCCCGGACGAGATCGATAATCAGGGCGATCGCCTCAGGCGGGCCTGCTTGTTGGGGGGGAGGCACCTGCTCGGGCATTGCGTTCAAATCGCGATCATGTTCGAGGAGTGCCGTGGCAATGTCCGCAACACGCAGCACACGATCGACTACGCCGGTCAGAATGGCGCTGCGTGGCATCCCATCATACCCGGCTTCCGATGGATCCTGGGCGATCACGAAGCCGCCCTTTTCCTTCAATGCCCGCATGCCGATACTGCCGTCGGAGCCGGTGCCCGACAGCACAACCCCCATCGCGCGGGGGCCATATGCATTGGCCAAGGACTCCAGCAGGAAATCGAATGGCATCCGCGCGCCGTGACGTGCGACTGGTTGCGATAAATGAAGCGTCCCGGCTGTCACTGACAATGACGTGCCAGGCGGGATCATATAGACGTTGTCACGCTCGATTGGCATGCCGTCGACCGCCTGTGACACGCGCATTTCGGTGTGGGTGGCAAGCAACTCCGCCATCATGCTTTCATGCGATGGGTCGAGGTGCTGGATAAGGATGAATGCCATTCCCGTTTCGGACGGGAGGGCATCAAGCAGGTTACCGCACGCCTCCAGGCCGCCAGCTGATGCGCCTACTCCCACGACGCTGAATGGCACGGCGGGGGGATCACCGCTGTCACCTGGTTGGCCAGAGCTGGGTTGGGGCACGTGATGCCTGCGTGGGGATATTCCGGACATCGAACGAAAGGCCTCAGACCATGACGCGACAGTCGTAACAGGTATTGGGTCCGCGGCGTTAGCGATAGAATGGTCCGGCCAAGGGTTCATGGCTCTTCGCCAGGAAACACGATGGAACTCGGCTTTCATACCCGGAGGGCCCACGGACTGGCGGGGTGATTCAATTCCTATATTTGGAAAAGATCGCGTCCAACCGGCACCTTGCCACAATGTCACCGATCGGACTTGTTCGAGGCAGGGGGAGTGTTCCGATCGTGTCCCGATGCGTGGTGTAACAGCTGTGTGCCCGTTGTCGGTTCCCCTTGAGGGTCAGGCTGATCAGATCACCATTTCTGGCAAGCCGATGACGGGATCATCGCTCAGGCCGGCGATGGTTTCCAGGGTCATGTATCGAGCG
>CANJSR010000002.1 GCA_947476855.1 Acetobacteraceae bacterium | reverse complement strand
TCTCATCGGCGGAGCCGTCCGCGGTGGCGATGCCCCGGATTTCGGTCATCACGCCCGCAGCATCGAAAGTGACATAGCCGTTGTCACCCAGCACCAGGTCATTCCCGGTGGTGGCATTGATCTGGTCGGCGCCGCCGAACCCGGTGTCCGTGGTGACGATCGTCGACAGCTCACCCGTCGCCAGGTAGCCGACGATGCCGTTGTCGCCCAGCATCACGTTGTTGCCGGTCAGGCCGTTCATCGTGTCGGCGCCAAGGCCACCCAGCATGACGTCGTCGCCGTCCTCACCGAAGATCTTGTCGTCGCCGCCGACGGTCCGCCCGGCGGCCAGCGCGGTCACCTGGCCCGTGGTCAGGATGCGGTTGACCGCGACCGGCTGCAGCGTCAGGCCGTAGTCGCCGAACAGGATGTCGTTGCCGTCACCGCCAAAGATCGTGTCGTTGCCGGCCACCAGCGAGTCACGGGTGGTCAGGTAGTCGGCGGCGGCGACATCGACCGCGATGGTCAGGATCTGGGTCGACAGGCTCAGCCGCTGGGAGATGTTGATGTTGAACCCGGTGTCGCCCGAGATGATGTCGTTGCCGCCCATGCCGCGGATCGTGTCGTTGCCCGACCCGCCGGCCAGCCAGTCGCCCTCGCCGCTGCCCAGGATGGTGTCGTTGCCGCGGCCGCCATAGATGGTGACCGAGCGGGCCATCTTGCTCGCGTCGATGGTGTCGTTGCCGCCATTCGTGAAGGCCCGAGCCCGCCCGGTGATGTTGGCGGTCGTGGAGTTATAGAACGAGCCGTCCTGGCTGGTGTCGCCGAACAGGATCAGCGGTGACGTGTTCCCGCCCCCGCCGGTCGCGCGCAGGACGTCGTCGCCGCCACCGCCCTGCACGACGGTGATCATGTCCTTCAGGGTCGTCTGGACGGCGAAGCTGTCCTTGCCGATGCCGAGCATGACGTCGGCGACCTCGATGGCGTGGTAGGTGATGCCGGCGTTGAACGGACGGATGTCCGCCTTGCCCGGCTGGCTGATATCGATCTCCTGCTTGTCGCCCATGTTCAGGCCACGGATGTTGCCGAACTCATCGAGCGGCAGGCTGCCGATCGCGACGCCATACTGGGCGGCGAGGCCATCGGGGATGCCGGCCAGGGCGTGGACGCCCGCGTCGTTCTGCACGCTGCCGTCGTTGAACACGTTGACCGTGTCGGTCTTCGTCTTCTCGTCGACGACGATGTTCAGCACCGGCGGCGCGACGTCCTTTTCCGTCGGCAGCATCATCGCCCGGTTGAGCGAACGATCCTTGCCGGCGACATCCCCGCCCTCGAGCGTCAGCGGGCCCTGGATTGGCGCGGTCAAATGCGGCTGGGCCGGATAGACCATGCGGTTGAACGGCGCCTGGACCTGAAGGTTGACCTCGACCGCCACCAGGAAGGGCTTGTTCCAGTTGGTCGCGTCGAACCGGATCGTCGGGATGCCATTGACGACCGAGAAGCGGTTCGGCTGCTGCTCTGCGCTGTGGGCAGACACGATTGTCTGGCCGTCGGTCAGGATCTGGACGAACACCGGCGCAACGGGGGCGCTGGTGAGCTGTACCTGGTAGCTGTCCGTCAGCAGGCCACCCACCAGCGTCCCGCCGTTGTTCGGCGTGATCAGCACGCCCGGCGCGTCGTTGTCATGCACCGTCACCGCGACGTCGGCGACGTCGGAGATGTTGGCATAGAAGCCGGACACCTGGTTGCTGGTGACGGTGTGCGTGATCAGCACCTCCGCCCGGTTTTCCAGCGCCCCGTCATCGAGCGCGGACACCGTCACGGTTACCGGCACGTTCCAGTTGGCGGCTGTGAACTGGATGGTATCAACCGACAGTTTCAGCTGGGCGTCGTTCGTCGCGAGCTTGACGGTCACGACCTCCCCGGCCTTCGGCGCGCGGGTCAGCACGACCGTATAGGTGTCCTTGGCACCGCCCTCGACGACCGTGGTCGCGTTGCCGCTCTGCTGGATCGTCACGCCGGCGCGGTCGTCGTCGATCACGCGGACCGTGACATTGGCGATGTTGGCCCGGTTGTAGGCCGGGTCGGTGCTGACCATCGAATGGCTGATGATGACGGTCTGCTCGCCCTCCGTCAGGCTGTCCTGGTCGGCGCGGACATAGATCGTCCGGGTGCGGTCCCAGGCATTCGCCGTGCCCTTGACCGCGAAGGGATCGAAGGTGAGCACGAGGGATTCATAGAAGTTGACGTTGTCGAGGGATACCCGGACGGTTCGCCCACCGACCGCGGCGTTGCGGGAGGGCGAGGTCGCCGCCGAGACCGTGACATAGGCGACGCCGGTCAGCGAAGCGACGGAAGCCGCCTCGGACATCCGCAGCGTGTAGCTGTCGGACGCCGTCTTGGGATCGACATTGCCTTCCCGCACCGTCGTGTCGCCGCCGCTCTGGGTGACGATCATCGGACCGACCCGCGCGCTGGCGACGTTCAGGCTGACGCCCTCGGCCCAGATGCCGTCATAGGCTGTGCCGGCGCTGACGATGTTGTGGTTGATGAAGCTGCTCTTGCCCTCGATCGAGTTGGCGATGATCGGGGTCACCACGTCGCCGCCGACGTCGAAGATGTCGGTGCCGAGACCGCCGATCAGCATGGTGGCGACATTGGCCTCCGTGCTGTGGACATAGAACCGGTCATCGCCCTGCATCGCATCGACTTCGATGCTGCCGAGGTTGGCCAGGCTGACATTCAGGCCGGCGCCCACGACCGCGTCGCGGGTGACGACGAAGCTGTCGGCCAGTTCGGTCCCGATGATCGTGGCCTGGTCGGACTCGGCGCCGCCATCGATCCGAATCGGGGCGTTGATGACCACGGGATCGGAGGCCTTCTTGTAGGCGAAGGCACGGACGATGAAGCTGTCGACGCCGGACTCACCATACAGCTCCAGCGGCGCGCGGTTGCTGTAGACGACCATCTGGTCGTTGCCGTCCCCGCCATAGGCCAGGGTCGCGAAGCTGACGCCGCGGCTGAGATAGCCCTGCGTCGTATCGAAGGTCGGGAACGTGTCGCCGGTGGCGACCCGGTTCGGCGCGATGCGGGTGTTGCCGAACAACTGGCCGAACTGGAAGAAGTCGTTGTCGAGGCCGCCGTCGAGCTGGGTGATCGCGCTGTTGTCGTCGACGTAGAAGCTGTCGTCACCCTTATAGGCGTTGACCCGCAGGACGTTGATCGTGTCGTCGTAGTTCACACGCTCATACGTCGTGGCGAAACCGCCCGCGTTCTCCTGCAGCAGCGCGACGAAGCCGGCGCGCAGCAGGAAGGTGTCGACGTCGTCGGTACCGTTGATGACCAGCGTGTCGGAGCCATCGCCCGGCGCGCCGTTGTCATGGACGTTGATGATGTAGTCGTTCGTCCCGGTCATGTTGACGGTGACCAGGTCGAAGGCACCGCCGCCATCGATGTCGACGGTGTTCCGCATGCCGGGCACCAAGCCGGTGACCAGCTTGTCGGGGCCGATGCCAGGGCCGTTCATCTTGCGGGCGATGTCGAGCGTATTGAGCTTGTTGACCGTAATGTCATCCAGCCCAAGCCCGCCGTAGATCGAAATCTGCCCGGCGATCTGGAGCTTGTAGCCATCCGGATTCTCGGGGTTCAGGCCGATGATGTCCTGTCCCGCGTTGCCGAAGATGCGGATTTCCCGCGCGAGCACGTCGCCCCAGACCGAGATCAGGTCGTCCTCATCCTGGCCGAGGATGAAGATGTTGGAAGCGGTCGGCACTTCACGCGGATACTGCGCCCTCTCACCGAAGACCGAGGCGAACGCGGCCGGCGACAGCCACGGGAACATGGCGGTCAGCTTGCCGGTGGTGACGAAGATCCGGTCTTCGTCGCTGTCGCCGGTGATGATGATGGTCGGCGCGGTCACCGTGCCGGCCACGATGATGGTCGTGCCCTTCAACGGATCGGCGTTCTTGCTCTCCTTCGTCTCCCGGTTGTCGGTGACGTTGGGGACCAGGCGGCCGTCGGTGTTGCCATAGTCACCCCAGAGCACGGCGGAGACGCCGGCCTGGATCAGCGCGCCCCTCTCGACCGTCAGGTCGTCGCCGGCCAGCAGGAAGATGCTGCCCGCCGCCTTGATGAACAGGCGCTGACCGAACAGGTCCTTTTCCCGGATGATCATGTGATCGGGGACATCGTCCTTGGACGGGTCGTTGCCGTCAAAGGCATCATCCACCGAATGGAGCAGGACATTGCCGCCCGCCAGGATGCTCTTGGTCAGGGTGATCGGGCTGGCCGCGGTGATGACCGCTGACCCGCCGGTGACGACGCCGTTCGGATCGCCGGTGAAGTCGCCGCCGATCGCCAGTTCACCGTCATTGTCGACATAGGTGCTGCCGGTGGTCGATTGCGCCTCGATATGGCCGACCTTTGTCTTGATCGCGTTGCCGGGCGCGCCGATGTCCTTGTTGGCGAACAGCTTGGTATTGCCGGACAACACGTTGTGCTTGCCCGGGGCACCATTCGTGATGCTGCCCGTCGGCGCCGTGATGAAGGCCGACTGCGTCTGTCCGGTCGAGACCGTGTTGAGCGCCACGTCGCCCAGGGTTTCGATGATGTAGGTATTCAGCGCCTTGGAGGACGACGTCAGCGTCCCGCCGCCGCTGAACTGGCTGTTGATGTCGAGGGCGTTCAGCGCGTCGCCGATCCCGCCGATCAGAGCGGTCAGGCTGATGCTGTTGCCGATGACGTCCGCCGCCGGCAGGCTGGCCGCGCCGCTGTTGTCGTATTTGGCTGACGCCGCATCGACGATCGAGAACTCGGCGCGCAGATCGACGTTGCCGCCGAAGGACTGGATGTGGTCGACCCGCAGATCGCCCTCGAACTGGGCGATCCAGATGTTGCCACCCGCCTCGGCCGTCACGGTCTTCGCGGCCTGCACGTCGACATAGTTGCCGGCGGCACCGATCTCGTGGTCGGATTCGAGGAAGATCTTGCTGGCCTTGACCTTCGGGAAGTCGGTGTTGAAGGCGTCAAGGATCGAGCCCTCGGCCCCGAGATGCACGTCGCCGGTCTGAGAGAACACAGCCTCGAGGTTCAGGTTGCCGTTGCCGGCGACCCCGACCCCGGTGATCCAGATGGTATTCTTGGCCCGCGCCGTCAGCGTGCCGCCGGCAATCGAGTCCAGCGTGATCGGCGCGGCCTGGCTGCCGATGCCGCCCTGAGCGGCTTCCAGGATGACGTCGTCGCCGCGGATATAGGCGAGACCCGGCGCGCCCGCGTCGATGATGCTCAGGCTGCCCTTGATGCGGATCTTGTCCCCAGCAACGACGGTACCGGCGGTCACCCGCTCCAGCTTGATATCGACGGTGGAGCCAAGAAGCACGCCCTTGCCGGCGGTGATGTCGATGCCGCCCGTCGCGGTGACGTTGATGTCATCGAGGTGGCTGATCTTGATCGCCGTGATGACCGGCGCGGTGCCGCGCCGCAGGGTCACGACCTGGTCGAATGCCTCGGTCGTGATGCTGGCGGTGGACGAAAGCGTGATGACGGTCGCGGTGACGGAGACGATCCGATAGGTCATCCCATTGGTGGTGGAGTTGGCCGCGGATCCGGACAGGGTCAGCAACTGGTTTGCCGCGAAACCATCGGCGATGAAGCTGCCCACGGCGCGGGTGATCGTCGCGGGGTTGGTGAGCGTGTTGCCGGTGAACTGGACGGTAGCGACCACCGACGACCCGACCTGCTGGAAGGTTGGATCGAGGACGACCGGCGCGATCTTGACGGTCTTCGCGCTTTCCGTGGTCAGCGTCGTGGAGTTGTCGAGCGTGATGACGGACGCCGATACGCTGAGGATACGATGGAAGATATTGGTCCCGATCGTGGCGTTCTGGGTGGTCTGACCATTGGCGCCGTCAATCGTGATATACATCCCGGCCGTGAACCCGGCCGCGATCCAGCTGCCCGGTGATGTGCGGACAATGGTGCGCGACCCGGCGTCGAAGGTGACCGTCGCGGTGACGATCTGCCCCCCCAGGTACTGCACGTCCAGGCGTTCAGCCGCGGCGAGCGCCACGCGCTGGTCATCGGTGAACACGACGTTCGGCGGCGTCAGGTCGATGATCGTCTCATCGCCTTTCTGACCGACGTTGTTCTTCGTAACGATCGTGATCTCATCGCCGACGATGTTCGGTTCCTCGATGTTCACCACGGTGCTGGTGACATCCTTCATGAGGCCGGCGCTGATCGCGTAGAGAAGCTGATCCTCGGTCCACTGCTTGATGGTCGACGTCAGGGAGGTCTTCTCCGCCAACGTCGCCTTGTAGTTGAAGTTGCCAACGAACGTATTCGCGTTGAATGCCAGGTCGTTGACGGACCCGTAGCTGCCACCGGCACCATAGGTCGAGTTCAGGGTGTGGTACGTCGCCGTCCGCATGTTCACGAGCGTCTGGATCGCGGCGGCGTCATAACCCAGTTCGTTCTGATAGTACGCGGTCTCGGCCGCGCCGAGCGTGACCTGGAAGCCGGCGTCGAAGGCGGCGCCACCATCGGCCTGCATGTGCCGGAACTGCCAGTACGTGTTGTACTCCTGCGTCTTAGCGGACACGAAGGACTGGATGGTCGCGGCGACCTTGTCGGCGTAGCCGGTGCCGGCGGTGAGCTGCAGCGAGCTCCAGACCCCTGCCTTCAGTTCGGCGTAGGTGCGTTCGTCCCGCACCTGCAGGTCGTTGGCATCGATCAGGCTGCCGGCCGCGACGTTGATGTAGACATCGCCGCCCGCGATGATCGACTTCACCCGCAGGTCGCCCGACTTCACCTTCAGCGACACGTCGGTCGATGCCGTGGCGATCAGCGAGTCATTCAGATCCGCCTTCACGTTCAACGGCAGCGGCATCTCGATCACCAGCGGCCGGATGGAGTCGTTGCCGATCTCTCCGGTCAGCGCCGACAACGTCAGCGCGCCACCGGACACGAGGCCTTCATACCAGACGCCAGCGCTTTTCTGCGCGACGGTGATCGAACCCGGGGCCGCGAGCGTGATCTTGTCGAAGGACTTCGACATGACCTTGTCGATCGCCATGTCACCGTCGGTCTGCACCAGGTTGACGACACCCGTGGTCGTAACCGCGCTCAGGCTGGCGAAGGCGGTGCCGCCGACATCGACGCGCAGCGCGGTGTTGGCGGTGCCGATGCCGTTGGCCGCCGTCAGCACGACGCGGTTGCCGCCGACATAGCCGGAAGCCGAACCGGACAGGATGCGATCGTTGGTGGTGATCGAGGTGGTGCCGCGATCATTCAGGATCGGGCCCTCGATATAGACGCTGCCGCCAGAGTTCGAATTGACCGTGACGGTGCCCGTGTCATAGCCGAAGAAATGCACGCCGACGTCGCGATGAGCCGAGATGGAGTGGGTGTGCAGCAGGCGGGTGCCTGAATCTTCCCAGAAATTGACGGTGATGGAGGTCTCGCCATACCAGGTCGTATTCGTTTCGGCTGCCGAATGGCCCCGCACGGGATCCGATATCGTGACCGTGGACGTCGAGTAGGAATAATCGCCACCGACGGCACTGCGGTAATAGTACGGGCCAGGACCCTCGAGCGTGGGCTGCCCCTGGATTTCCGTCGTATCCCACGAAGTGATCTCAGTGCCGAGATCAATCAGTCCGATCCAGCTGCTGTCGACGACGCGCTTGGTCTTGTGGACAAGCTGGGAGACCCCGACGGTCCAGCCGTAGCGCCAGTCACTGGCCGGCGAGTAGATGGAGTCCAGCGCCTGGTTGTTCTGCACAACCGCCGGCGCACCGTTGATCGAAGTCGAAACGGTCAGGCCGTTCTCATTCTGCTGGTAGATCTTGACGACGTTGCTGCCGGGCGTCTCGTCATGAATGACCAGTGTTCCGCCACCACGCTCGGACACATCGATCCGATGCAGGCCGAGGTCGAACGACGTCGCGTTGTTGATGTTGATCTTGCCGTAGCCGCCGAAGATATAGAGCTGGCCATTGCCGGTGTTCAGGATGCGGCCATGCATTTCGATATCGCCGCCGCTGACGCGCAGGTCCTGCACCTCGATCCGTTTCGTCGACGTGTCGAAGTAGACCGAGAAGTCAGCGCTTGAATCCTCCACCAGCTTCACGAGACCGGTTGCGCCGGACCCGATGATGTCGTTGATCCGCGCGGTGGTCGCAGCGCCCAGCGACAGGGAATAGTCGGCCTTGCCGCTCTGCAGGCGTCCGTTCAGGTTGATGATGTCGGCATCGATGAAGATCTTGTCGGCATAGATGCCACCCTCGGCGCCCGGGACCTTGGACAGCATCGATGCAACACCGCCCGCCGATGCCTTGACCACGCCGGCGGCAACCTGTGCGAGATTGTTCGGGTTGTAGGACCCGGTCGTGACGTCGCCCCACTGCGACATCGGGGACCCGCCGCTTTCGAAGATCGGCGTCTGGATAAACAACTGCCCGCCGGCGGTCAGCGTCAGCGACTTCGATACCACGGGTCCGAAGATCTTGATGTCGCCCTTGCTGTTCGGATTGAACCCGGGAACAAGCGTCTGGATCGTCACATCGCCGAGGACGTTGTGAATGCCGAGGCCGCCATCCTCGATCGCGGTGATGATGATGTCCGGCCACGGGTAGGTCGGGTTCTTGCCGTTGACCTTATAGTTGCCACTGATATTGACGAACTCAATATCAAGCCTGTTCTGGATCAGCACGCTCGGCTCGGTCAGCCCGTACTTGACACCGGTCAGGTTGAAGGTCACCCCGCCAGGAACAAAGGGCCCCAGCGGCGAACCGCCATCGCTGTTGAGGAGATTGTCCTCCTTGACGTTCGCCGTGTTGCGGGAGGTCACATCCAGGATCGTATTGATCTGGTCGCCGTTGAAGAACAGCCCGCCCAACTGCGTCGGGATATCGATGCCCGTGATCTTCAGGAAGGCCGGCGTGTCATTGATGATTTTCACGCTGGCGTCGTTCGGCGCGATCCAGGTGCCGCTGCCCTGCAGCAGGTCGCCGCGGGTCGTGATCGAGCCTGAGTCAGCCCAGATCGGATCGACGGTCACCGTCATGACATATTGCTTGGCGGCGATATAGACGTTGCCGCCCTTGCCATCGCTCTCGATCGTGACCAGGCCATCCGCGAGCAGGTCGGCGACGATCGAGGCAATCCGCTCTTCGTAGAACGCCTTCAGCGACGGGTTTTCGTTGCCGTACTGCTTGAGCAGATTCTCGTAATGCTCAAGCTCATCAATCAGCGGGTTGTTGATCGCTTCCTGCCCGGTGGTGAAGGTCACCCCGTCGGTCGCGGTATAGCCGGTGATCTTGCCGGTCAGCCCATCCCACGCGTTGAGCGAGAGATTCTGGTGCCGGATGATACCGGTTTCCACCGTGCCATTCATCTGAATGGTGCCGTGGGAAATGCCCAGGATCGTTGCGTGCGCGTAGTCGAGCAGTGCGCCGCCGCCCTGCGCCTTCAACAGCGCGGACTGAAGTTCGCTGACCCAGCTTTGTGCCTTGGCCTGCACATCCATCTGGTTGGTGCCGAAGCGATCCGTGAACAGATTGGCATCGCGCGCGGTCTTCAAGTGCGCGCCACTGCCGATGGTGATCTTGTTCTCGGCAATCAGGTAGCCGGTCGCGCCGATCGAGGAGATCGGGATCAGGCTGCCCGCGAACCCGTCATAGCGGGACTCGATCGTGTACTCGTCCTCGTTATAGTTCGTGTCGCTGCCGGCCGAGAGGTTGATGTCGCCATAGGCGGTGATCTTCGCGCCACCGCTGATGATGATCTGGTTGTCCGGACGCAGGTTGACCGTCGCATGACCGACCGTCGCCGTGCCCAGGCCATAGGTTTCGGTTGAAATCAACTGCTTCAGCGTGCCGTGCCCGCGGGCCGACATGTCGATGGCGTTGGTGCTGTTCAACACGGCGGTGCCGGCGACCTGCACGGTGGCCTCGGCCACCTTCACGTCGATCGAGGCCACCGCGGCCGCGCCAGACAGCGCGCCGCCCGTGATGAACGAAATCTTGTCGCGCACGTTCCAGTCGTTCAGCGCCGTCAGCTTGAACGTATGGGCGTTGGAGGCAATGCCGGTG
This sequence comes from Acetobacteraceae bacterium, assembly GCA_947476855.1. The sequence goes on along the minus strand of CANJSR010000002.1, from coordinate 37,298 downwards.
ACGGACAGCTTGCTCGCGGAACCGATCGTGACCTTTGTGCTGACGCTGATCGTGGTCTTGTCGCTCGCACCGGCGCCGCTGACCAGACCGCCAGTCGTGCCCTTGATGTTCTCAGTCGTGCCGCCGGTCAGCCAGGGCTTGTCGATATGGGTCGTCGCGTTCAGGTCGATGCTCTTCGCGGTGATGGTGACGGAATCACCGATCTTCGAGTCCGTCTTGGCATTCACGGTGTTGGTGATGACACCGCCCGCGCCGGCGAACAGACCGCCCGCGAAGGTCGTGATCTGGGAGTTGAAGGCGGCGGTCTGGTCCGCGCCGACCGTCAGCGCGCCGTCCCCCGTCGACAGCGTGATGACCGAGCCGTTGTCGACGCGCGCCTGTGTCAGGCTGGTATTCTTGGTCCGCGCGACCGAGGACGCACCGGCGATCAGGCCACCCGAACCGGCATTTGTATAGGCGAAGTTGTCGTCCTTGCCCGTCGCGCCGATGGTGAGGGAGGATGCCTTGACGCTGACGTTCTTGCCGGCGAAGGCCTGCACGTCGGCGTCGGAGTCGACCTCGGCATAAGCGATGCCCGCGGCGATCAGGCCGCCGGCGTTGCTGTTCGCGCTCGACTTCTGACGCGTGTTGTTGACGGCGGTCACGAAGGTCGCGCCCACGATCGTCAGGATCGAGCCATCCCCGATGAAGCTCTTGACGGTGGCGTTGTCCTCGATCACCGCGTTGGTGCTGGTGACACCGATCAGCGCGCCCGCCGATCCGGTGGAGGCGGAGCGCGCGGTATAGCCACTGGCGGGCAGCAAGGTCTTGGCCGCAACCGTCAGCGAGCCGGCCTTGACCGTTACGGCACCGGACGCGGAATTCGCGGGATTACCAAGCGCCGCGGTAACGGTCGGTTCGATGGTGACATCGGTCAGCGATGCGCCGACCGCGAGACCGCCGGCCGCGACGCCCAGCGCCTCGGCATATCCATCGATCTTTGCCGATGCGGTGACCGTGACCGCGCCCTTGACGTTGATGTTGGCGTTCGGGCCGATCGAGGCCGAAACGGTCGGGTTGATCTTGATGAAGGAGAAGTTGGCGCCGAAGGCACCGATGCCCGCGGTGACGGCCACCACCTTCGAATGCACGGTCGTGTTCTCGGACGCTGTGATGGACAGCGATCCAACCGGCGAGACGTTGCCGATCACGGCGCCGTTGTTGACGCGCGCGACCGATCCGCCGGACACATCGACCCGCGTGAACACGATGCCCACGCCAACAGCGCCGCCGACGACCTGGCCGGTCGTTTCGCTGATACTGCGGGTGTTGGTGGCATTGACGGTGATCGCGTCCGCCCTCTCGACACTGCCGAGCGTGGCCTGGACGAGGGAGGTGTCGGAGACGACGGCGACGGCGGCGCCGAGGCCGACGAAGCCTGCGCTGCCGCTGAGGACGAGCAGGTCGGTGTCGCCGTTCAGCGTGGCGGCGACGGCGATGTCGTCTCCGGCGTTCAGCACGCCGTTGGCGAAGGCGCTGACATTGTCCGCGACGGACAGGACAGCGACGGAGGCCCCCACGCCGACCAGGCCAGCCGATACGCTGCCGATATCGATCTTGATGGTGGTCTTGGCGTTGGCCTGGACGCTGATGTCGTCAGTGGCGTCGATATCTGCGCCAGACTGGATCATGGCGGAGGTGCCCGGGGGCACCGGTGCAAGTGCGATCAGCCCGGTGATGGTGGCCTTTGTCGGGGCAGCCGCCCCGACCTTTGTATTGGCACTGCCGGTGATGGAGTTGACGCGGCTGGCGCTGCTGTTGGCGTTTGCGCCCTTCGAGCTGAACGTCTCGCCGATGTCACCCGTGACCTGCGTGGTCGCGCTGTTCGCCTGCTCACCGGCATCGGCGTCGGCGCCCTTACCACCTGCGATAAGGCTGTTCTTGGTGTTGCCGTCGTTGTCGGAATAGCTGGAGTTGATCGTCTTGCCGACCGACCAGACGCTGACCGCGCCGGCGACGCCCACGACGCCAAAGCCGCCGCTGGCGTCGAAGCCTTTCAGATCCTTGACGCTGACGGCGTTAACCCGGACGTCGTCCTGGGCCGAGACCTTGGTTCCCCCCTGGATCTCCGCCTTCACGTCGTTGTTGAGCGTGCCGATATCGACAGCGCCGCCGATGCCCGCCGCGCCCGCCGCGACACCGATGACATAGGTATCGATGTCAACCTTGTTCGCGGCATTGACGTGCACGGACTGCAACGCGCTGGCCTTGCCATGGGCGGTGCGGTTGATGGTTGCATTCGCCTCGATCACCGCGGCGGTCGTGGAGCGGATCAGCGTTACGCCCAGGCTGCCCGCCACGCCGACCATGCCAAACCCGCCGGCGGCGACGATGTGCAGGATATCCTCGCTCGATTCCGCCTGCACGATGACGCCACTGGCCATGGTCTTCTGGATCGTGCTGCCGGCGAGCCCGCCGGTCACGATCTGACTGACACCGGTTCCCGCGCCCAGCGCCTCCACCGTTGCGGAGGTACCGATCCGCGCCGCCGTGTCCTTGTCGATGATCATGACGCCGACCGAGGCACCGATGCCGACCGCGCCAGCGGCAAGCGCGCCGCTGAGCTGCAGGACATGGGTGTCGTCCATGGCGGAGATGAAGACATCCCCGCCCGCCAGGACGGTGGCGCTGTTCATGATCAGCGCATGAGTCTGGTTGTTGATCTTCAGCACGTCGACGACGCCGCCAAAGCCGAAGGCACCGACCGCGACGCCAACGCCGACCATGACCAGGTCTTCCTTGGCGGTCGCCTGCACGGTCACATCGTTCAGCGCCTTGACCGACGCGCCTGAACCGATCCACGCCTTCGTCGTGTTGGTCACCAGGTTGACACCGATGGCCGGCGTGATGGCCGTGGCGCCGACGCCGAGGCCGGCCGTCACCATCAGGTGGTAGAAATCATCGCCCGCGGCCACCAGCACGGACTGCGCGGTGTTGGCGCCGGTCGTCGATGTATTGATCTTTGCGTTGTTGCCGATATAGGCGGATGTCTTGGCGTTCACGACCTCGACGCCGGCCGAGAAGGCCACCGCGACGCCGCCGAACGAGGCGCTGACGCTGAACGTCCTGATCTCATCACGATTGACGGCGGATACCGACAGACCGCGGAAGCCCGCCTGGGTCGCCAGGGAGGTCACGCGCGGCCCGTTGAAGGACGGGTCGTCGACCTTGCTCTTGCCGCCGTCGCCGTCCAGGTCCATGTCGCCGAGGGTTGGCGTGCCGACTGTTCCCTGCGCGCGCAGGGACGAACGATCACCGCTTTTTGCCGCGGTCAGGGTGCCGCCGCTGCTCGTTTCAATGCCCGGCGACTTCGCCTTCGCATTGCCCGGATTGTAGGATTCCCCAGGCGCCCCGACACCCGGCGTGATGCGACCCGTATTGACGGTCAGGCCCGTCCGGTTGCCGTCAGCCCGCACCACCGCGCCCGCGCCGACAAAGGCCTTGGTATCCTTGTTCAGCACATTGACGCCGGCCGCGGCACCGATTCCGACACCACCGGCGGCGAGCGAGCCGGCCACTTCGTTGATGTTGCTGTAGTCGTCGGCGAAGATGACAATACTGCCATTGGCGAAGACATTGCCGGCACCGGCCGAGGCGGTCGCGTCATCGGGATCATCACCGATGAAGGCCTTGGTGGTGATGTTGAAGACATGCACCCCGGCGTTCACCCCGACCGCGACACTGCCAGCCGCGAGTCCGGCGGAGACGGAGATCAGGTCTTCCTCGGACACCGCGGTGACAAGGATGTTGTCGTCGACCGTGGCGCTCACGCCCGAGTCGATATAGGCCAGCGTGGTCTTGTTGAAGACGCCGACATCGGCACCCATGCCGACACCAACCGAGCCACCGGCCAGCGAGCCCGCGACCGAGATGATCTCTGTGATGTCGCTGGCGCTGATATCGAGATCACCGTTGGTGACATTGATGGTCGCGCTGCGCCCGACATAGGCGCTGGTGGTTTCATTCAATACGGTAACGTCCGCCGATCCGGCGACGCCGGCCGACCCGCCGATCGCGATACCGGCGGAGACGGAGAGAATGTCCTCATGCGCATGGGCGTGGATGTCGAGCCCGTTGCCACCGGCCGAGACATTCGCACGCTCACCCACAAAGGCCGTTGTATTGGCTGTATGGACAAGCGTCGCGTTGGCTGCGCCGATGCCGGCGGTGCCGGCGACCCCGACCGAGCCGGCGATCATCGTCACCTTGAATACACTGTCGGCATCGATCGTGACGCTGTCAGCCGCGGCGAACTTCGTGGCGGCGCCAGGCGCCGGCACCCCGGCTATATATGCGCGCGCGTCGGTCGAAACGACCTGGATCGAGGCCGTGGCGGCGACGGCGGCGGAATCCGCGACCGAAAGCACCGCCGCGACGGATATCATCGACAGATCCTGGTCGGCGATGATGTCGGCCGACCCGCCAAGCTGAACCAGCGCGCCTTTGCCAACATAGGCACGGGTGTTCAACGAAACCAGTTCGACATCGACCCCCGCGCCGATACCGGCGGACCCGGAGGTCAGCGCAAGTGCGCCGGCGACACTGACGATCTCGATGTCATTCAGCGCGCGGATCGTCAGATCCTGGTTGGCGTTGGCGACGAACTTCGCGCCCTGGTTCACCTTGGCGCCGTCGCCCAGATAGGCGTTGGCGTCGATATGGAAGTCATCGACGATGACGGACGCGCCGATCGCGGCATCGCCATTGCTGGCCGCGCCGGCCACCGCGACGGCGGTGATGCGCGGGTCGTTCGCATCGCTGACGCCCGGGATGTCGATCTTCGAGGGCAGCATGACATTCTCGGCCCGGATCGCGATCGCGCCCGAGGCGTCCACCGATCCACCGATATAGGCCGTTGTATTGACGTCGAGCACGCCCACCGCAACCGCGAGGCCGACGGCCGTGCCCTGGGAGAAGGCCCCGGCCGCGGCCAGGGTCTGCATGTCCATCTTCGCCTTCGCCTCTACCGTCACGAGGCCGGTCGAAACGATCGAGGAGCCGGCGGCCGCCGAAGCCTCGGTGTCGAAGGTGTTGACGATGTTGACAGCAACCGAGCCAGCGATGCCGACATCCCCCTTGCCGCCGCCAGCCGATGCACCCCAGGCCACCAGGCTGTTGGTCTTGCCGGCGGGCGTCAGGGCCGAAATGACCACGCCCTTGCCGGTCAGGATCGAGCCCGATCCGACCTGCGCCTTGTTCGTCGCGTTGACGACGCTGACGGACACGCCGGCGCCGATGTTGACGTCGTTGTCCATCCCCAGCGCCGCGCCGATCGCCTTGGCGGAGGTCGCAACCAGCGACGAGGTCTTCACCGCGATCGCCTGGTTGGTCGCCGTCAGGTCGGCGCCGTTGGTGACCTTGGCGGTGACATTCGCCGTCAGCACGCTGACCGCGACCGAGGCCGCGACGCTCACACCGCTGGACCCACCGCCGCCCTGGCCGCTGTTCTTGCCGCTGGCGTCGCTGGTGCCCTGGGAGGCGGAGGCAGAGGACAGATCCTGACCCTGGGTGTTCTTATTGTCGTTGACCTGCTTGTCGGCCTGGCCGTCGGTGCCGCTCTTGCCGCTCTTGCTGTTCTGGTTCGAATCGTCCTTGGACGTGCCGCCGGCGCTGGCGACCGCCTTGGTTTCATTGGTAACGGTCGAGATTGCCTCGACATTCAGGATGCCGCCGCTGGTGCTGATGCTGCGGGCGAGTTCGGCGGTGACGTTCTGCGTCACAACGCCCACGGACACGGAGGCGCCGACGCCAACGCTCTTACCGGCGGCCTCGGCATCCGTCGTCGTTTCGATATCACCCGCGTGCTGGGCGCGGACATTGATCGCGCCGGACGCCGTGATGATGCCGGCGCCGGTGCCGATGCGCGCCGTCGTGGTGTCGTTGACGACAGCCACGGCCGCGCCGACGCCGATCGCGACGTTGTCGGACGCCGCGCCATTCTCGGCATCGGTGATCGCGGTGGAGGATGAGGTGGCAATGACCGAGAAGGTGCCAGCCGCACCGGACCAGACAGTGGCGTCGGTGATCTCGGCCGTCGTGACATTGTTCAAGACATTGACTGCGACCGATGCGCCGATGCCGACATCGCTGCCCTTGCCGCCGCCGTTGGACGGCAGCGCGACGGATGACCCGGAGCCGGTGTTCGTCGCCGCGACGGTGACATTGCCGCCGCCCGTGATGGTGATCGTGGCCTTGCCGCCGCGGCCGATCTGCGCCTCGGTCGTGCGGGTGATGCTATTGACGGTGACGGAACCCGCGACGCCCACATCGCCGCCGCCCGCGCCCGAGGTCGCCTCGGCGCGGGAGGTATGGGTGGCGTCGATCAGCTGCTGGCCGGCCCCGCCCGATGTCGTCAGGTTGATCGCCTTGCCCGCGGCCGCATCCGACCGGCTGGCGGCGAGCTGATACTGGCCGGGGATGACCTCGATCACATAGTAGGTCGTGCCGTCGACCAGGCCGCCCATGGCCCCTGCCCCGCCTTCGTACACGACGGCGTCGCCGGTCCGCAGCGCGGTGTCCCCGCCGACGTCGACGAAGCGGACGGACTGCGTCGGATTGAACTTGACCGAGCCGGCCAGGTTGAGCAGGCCGAAGGTGAATTCGTGGTCGTTGCCGGTGGCACCCGCGGTCAGGTCGACGCGGCCGGTGGACCCGCCGGCCTTGGCGTTCGCCTCGGTGTCATAGAGCTGGACCTTGCCGCCGTCTTTTACAGAGACGAAATAACTGGAGTCATGCGTCAACCCGCCAATGGCCGCGTTGCCGCCGGCGCCCTTCTTGTACTTGACCTCGTCGCCGGTCTTCAGGCCGGACTTCATGCCGACGAAGATCGTATCGGCGGCGACGTCGACGATGGAAGCGGTCACGACGGACAGGTCGTATTCACGCGTCGTCATGACGGCCTGTATGTCCAGACCGCCGCCCGAGATCACCGTGTTGTTGCCGATATAGGCCCGGTTGGTCAGGTTGCCGATATTGACCGACACCGCGGCGCCGATACCAACGCCGCCATCGGTGGTGGAAGCCGATCCGTTCGCCACCGTGATGGCATCGGCGTTGGCCGCCGACTTGACCGAGATCATGCCAGTCGCGGTGACCGTGCGGTTGTCGGGGATGAAGGCCTGGGTCGTCACGTTCGCGATATTGATCGCCACCGCGCCCGCGACACTGACCGAGCCGTTCGACGTGCTGCCCTTGTCGCTCTTGGCACCGCCGGTGCCCGTCGCGCCGGCATCCGCGGACTTCGCGGTGCTGTCGCCGTAATTGGCTTCCTTGTTGGCGGTGTTGTCGGTGGACTGCTTGTTGGCGCCCTCGTGGTCGCCGCTCCCGTCATCCTCCTGCCCGCCCGCCACGCTGGCGAAGGCCGAGGCGTTGGAGGCCGAGGTCGCGCTGGAGGCGAAGGTGATCGCCCCGGTGGCGTTCAGGTCCCGGCTGGTCGTGGCACTCGCCTTGTCATTGACGACGCTGACCGCGACAGAAATGCCGACGCCCGTGCTGTTGGACTGCGTATCGCCCTTGGCCGTGTTCCAGACCGTATCGGTGAGCGAGGCGGTGACCGAGATCGCGCCCGCGGTCGTCAGCAGCCCGCCCGTGCCGATCGAGGCATGGGTTTCATTCGCCGAGATGGCGATCGCCACCACCGGCGTCACGGCGGTGGAGCCCTTGGCGCCGGAGACCGACTCCGAGATCATGTCCTGCACGGTCGTCGCGTCCAGGGTCACCTTGCCGGCCCCGGTCACCACCACGCCATTGCCGATCCGCGCCAGCGTCGTGTTCTGGCCGTAGTCCATCGACACCGAAACGCCGACGCCCACGCTGGTCCCGTTGCCGCCGCCGTCGAAGGGCTTGGCGCTGGCGACGTTGGTCACCGCGCTCGCGGCCTTCAGCGTCATGTCGCCGCCGCCCTTGAGGCCGACGGTCGGGGTCGTGGCGTTGGCGCCCAGCAGCGCCTGGGTATCGGTGAAGCCGAGGTTGATCGCCAGCGAACCGGCCACCCCCGTGCTGCCGCCGCCCGCGCCCGACAGCGACCAGGCGCCGAAGCCGTGGTTGCGGTCGACCAGGCGATGGCTGGCGCCGACGCCGACGCTGGTGATGTTCACCCGTCCGGTCGTCGTGCCGCCCAGCGCGTCCTCATGCGAGGTATAGAGCTGGAGCTTCCCGTCGCTCTGGACGTTGACGTAGTAGACCTTGCCTTCCGTCAGCCCGCCCATGACGGTGCCGCCGGGGCCTTTCTGGTAGACGACCGCATCGCCGGTGCGCAGGCCCGACTGGCCCACGTCGATCGTTTCGTTGACCGTGCTGACCTTGCTCGCCGGGTTGAAGGCCAGCACGCGATCGGCGACCGTCGCCTGCATGTCCAGCCCGCCGGCGTTGATGGTCGAACCACCGACCGTCGCCAGGTTCTCCACGTCGGCAAAGTTGACCGTGACCGCCACGCCCACGCCGGTGCCGCCGGCCCCCGCGCCCTTGAAGGCGTGCTTGGTGCCGGCGCCCTTGTCCTGCAGGTCGATCCGGCCCGTCGCACCGCCCGTATCGGCGTGGTCCTTCGTGTCGTACAGCACGTACTTGCCGCCGCCGGCGTCGCGCACGAAGTACGAAGACCCGGTCTTCAGCCCCTTGATGTCGGTGCCGCCGTCGCCGTGGTTGTAGGTGACCTTGTCACCCGTCTTCAGCCCGGCCGAGGCACCGATGGTGATCGCCTCGCTCGTCGTGTTCACCGCGCTCGTGGGATCAAACTCGGTCGAGCCGATCACCGCCTTGCCGTCCGCCGCCGCGGTGCCGTCGACATTGGCCTGCGACTTCAGCGTCAGCACGCCCGCGGACGTGATGATCCGTCCATCGCCGATCAGGGCCATGGAACTGGCATTCGCGATGTTCACCGCGACCGCGCCGGCGACACTGACCGAGCCGCCCGAGGTCTTGGCATCCGGCGACGAAGCGCCCTGCGTACCCTTGGTGCTGCCGCCCGGGTTCGCCTTCTTGGTCTGGTCGGAGGCGGTCTTGGCGCCGAAATCCTGCTCCCCGCCCGTCTTGTCGTCGACCTTCTGCGTGCCGGAGCTGTCATCCTGCTCCCCACCCGCGACCGAGGCGCGCGCGGTGGAATGGCTGCCGGAAATGACGGTGGAGAGGAAGGCCGCGGTGCCGGCCAGCGTGGTCAGGTCACGGCCGGTGGTCGCCACGGCATTGTCATTGATCACCGAGACGGCGACCGAGATGCCGACGCCGGTGCCGCCCGAGAACGTATCGCCCTCGGCTGTCGTCGCGGCGTTGTTGGCGAGGATGGCATTCGCCTCGAACTTGCCAGCCACCGTCAGCAGCGCGCCGGTGCCCAGCGTGGCGGAGGCATCATTGGCGGCGATCGTGATGGCGACGACCGGGGTGATCGCGGTGCTGCCCTTGGACCCGCCCTTCGCCTCGGTCGTGGTTTCCAGGTCCGCGTCGGCGGTCAGGATCAGGTTGTTGGCCCCGGTCAGGACCGCGAGGTTGCCGATATTGGCGCTGGTGTTCACTTCTTCATAGGTCAGCGCGACCGAGGCGCCGACGCCCACCTTGGACGGATCGGCGTTGCCCTTGGCGGCCGGCATTGCGCGGGTGACATGGGTCACGTCGCTGTTGGCGGCGAAGGTGACGTTCGGGTTGCCGGTCAGCGTCAGCGTGGCGCTGGGGTTGAGATAGGCGCGGTTGTCCAGCACCGAGACATTGATCGCCAGCGACCCGGCCACGCCTACCTTGGACGACGCACCGACGCCAGCGATGGATTCAGCGGTGAAACTGCTGGTGGAGGGCGCCAGGACCTCCACCGCCAGCGACCCGGCGGTGATCGAGGTGTTGCCCTGGATATAGGCCAGGTTGGACCGGTTCGCGACGCCGATGGCGACGCCGATGCCCACGCCGGTCGCGCCCTTGCTGGTGAACTGCCCGTCCGCCTTCACGGTGACGACATCGACCGCCGAGGCGGTGATCTTGGCCGCGCCCGCCTTGGCATCGATGGTCGAGCCATTCAGCCAGGCCGCCGTCTTGCCGGTATCGGTGCTGACCGCGACCGCGCCGGCGATCGTCAGATTGCCGCTGCTGGTGGAGGCCTTGTTGTCGGCCAGTGTCGTCTCGCTCTTGTTCTTGCCGGCGTTGGAATCGGACCCGCCCGGGGACGACTTCGCCAGGGTGGTGATCGAGCGGTCGGACGTCGCCGACAGCGTCACGCCATTGCCCGTGACCTTCGCCCCGTTGATCCAGGCCTGGGTGTCGCCGTAGATCACCGACACCGCGACCGCGGCACCCGCGGTGCCCACGACATTGGCATCCGCGGTGGCCGAGGACACGAACTTGCTGCTCGCGCCCATCACGACCGCGTTCGTCGCGGTCAACTGGGCCGTCCCGCCGACCACCAGGCTCGCCCCGGTCTCGAACGTGGTGCTCAGCACGGCGGCGTCGAACTTCGCGTTCTTCGCGGCCGCGTCGGGCGAGGCCGAGGTCGTGATCTTGACGTCGGACCCGGCGGTGACCGTCAGGGTGTTGCTGGCGTTGATCTTGGTGGTGCCGTTGATGGTGACCGACGGATCGGACACGCCCTGCACGACGACCAGCTTGACCGTGTTCTTGTCGGCCTTGCCCTTCAGGTCGGCCTCCAGGAAGGCCTTCACCACGACCGTGGTGCCCGTGAGCTGGCTCGCGCCGCCGATGGCGATCGTGGCTTCCGAGTTGCTGGTCAGGATCGCACCCGTCACCTTGGACAGGGACGTGCCATCGTCGTCGGCGGTCGCCTTGCCATGCGCCTCGATCGTCAGGGCGCCGGAGCTGGTCAGCTTGGATCCGGTCAGCGTGATGCTGGCGTCGGAGTCGGCGAAGAAGCCCGTGCCGACGATGCCGCCGTCCTTGACCGCGTCCGCCTTGATCGTGATGCCCGCGGCCGTGAAGTTGGTCGCGGCACTGCCGGTGACCGATTCGTCGGATTGGATCGTCAGCGCGCCGGTGAAGGTCTTGGAGGCGTTGATCGTGATGTCGGTATCGGCCGTCAGGGTCAGGCCGTAGGCGATCGACGCCCCGCCCGTGCCCAGCACGAAGACGTGGTCGTCCTGCAGCAGTTCCGCCCCGCCCTTGAAGTCCAGGCTCAGCAGGCCGCCATTGCCGTTCACGAACCCGTCGATGCTGCCCAGCGTGTCGAGGTCGAAGCGCACCGTGTCGGCGAACAGCGCTCCACCGGGTTCCCCGCCCACGCGCGCGATGTTGACCGTGACATCGTCCGCCGCCGTCAGTTCCACCCCGCCGACCTTGCTGGCCGGATTCGCCGTCTCATACAGGTTGATGAAGAATTTCCCCGCCGACTGCTCGGCCTTCGCCGTCATGTCGAGGCTGCCGAGACTGGCATAGGAAATATCCGCGGACATGAGGACCCGAGGCTCCATCGCCTCCAGCCCGAAGCCCTGACGGCGCGGTTTGTCCGGCGCTTTCGCGCCCCCGGAGTTCGGCTGACCCTGCTTGTTCCCCCAACCGGAGAAACGCCGCAGCATCTTGCCGATGGAGGGCTTGAACGAGGAGCGCTTGGAGCGGCGGCCGGTCTTCATGGCGTGTTCCAGTGTCCGGAGAATACGGTCAGGGCGCCCATGCGAGATTGCGCGGGCGAAGGCGAGGCGGTCGTCGAAATCCAGGCGTCATCGCGAAACGACGGTACGGCGGGGCCTGGGTCGGAATGCTGGGCGGAAGCATAGGGCGGAGGACCATCGGCCTCCTGTGATCTTGCACACAGACACATGATCAGCAGGGCGTCGGCATGCTCGGCTGTTCGCCACCGCGAATGCCAAGGGGCGCCGATGGTCTGACCATCGGCCGAATCCCAGTGCTTCCCACCCGTGCTGGTCATGCAGACCGCCTCTAATTTTCCAGACTGCTGAATAGGCTGTCTCGCCCGTTGCGAGCAAGTGTCGTTATGTTATCGAGGCAACGGACAAGAGCGTTGCCATACAAGGCGCGTCTTCCTTAACATATTGATAAAACGTCTGTTTCCCCGGATTCCCGATTATTCGGGGGGCATATTTTTCATTCTCATGTCACAATATTTCATCGGGCGAGGCCGAGCGTCGGGGGGATCAAAAGACGCCGTAGTAGCCACTTTTGAGGATTTTCAGCGCGTTGCCCTCAATCCGGTAGTCGAACCCGACATCAAACAGAAGGTGATCGAACCGGTCCCGGTTCGCCCGCACAAAGGCGGTGATCGGTGCCGGATACGAAAGGGAATCGAGAAACCACAGAAGCTGTTCCACGGTGACCCCGGAAAAATAAATACAATCATGTGTTTGCTTGTTGGCGACACAGATCGTCTTGCAGTGCCGCAATTCTGGAACCAGCACATGATCCAGTGGCAGCCGGGTCTCATCGAAGAAGGGAGAGCTGCAAACCTTCTTCGCCACATCCTGTAGTTGTGTTTCAGCATCAAAGAAAAAGTAAAAATTGTCCAGTCTCGTTTCGGACTCCGTTACCGAATAGGCGATGCCGGACGACACCGCGCTGCCGGGGTTGCCGATATACATGTGGACGACATCCAGTGGCCGAACGCCGCGGGCCACGTCGTCATCGAGATCGAGGGAGAACATGAAATACGGCAGCGATTCGGCCGGCACGATCGCGCAGGGGGCGACGGGGCGGACCGCGTCCAGCACCCGGGTGATCGAGACCGCGCGATCCCGGCGGGCATAGTCGTAGAAGTAGAACTCCCACCCCAGGCGCTGGCCGAGCAGTTTGACGCCGAAGACGGTGCGGAAGGGGCCGATGCCGTCGCGGATCGCCTCGACGAACCGGTAGGCGCCGGGGTCGATGCCGGCATGCGCAAAGGAATGGTACAGCAGGTTGATGCTGCGGTATTTATCCTCGGCCGGGGCCGGGGCCGTGTAGGGCCAGAGGCAATAGTTCAGGGCCGGATCGGCGTCTGTCGCGTATTCGAACCGGGCCTCCAGCGCGCTCACGCGCCGCCGGGCCCGAACCGGTCACTGAAATGCGGCAGGGCGACAACGCCGTAGTACAGGTTGAAGAAATCCGCGCCGTTGCGATGCACCCCGCCGGCCAGGTGCCCCAGCGCCAGGCCCTTGATCTGGTCATACAGCGCCTGGAACTGCCCCGGCCGCACGCCGAAATGATCGCGCATCCGGTACAGAAGGGGCTGGGCATCCCGCACCAGCAACTTTGCGTTGTAGAGATTGAGGTCGAAGGAACGGCGATCGTTCTCCACCTCCTCGACTTCCAGATACTGCATCCGTTCGGCGGCGACCTTTGCGGCGGCCTCCCGCAGCAGGGCCGTCGCGATGTCCAGGGAGGGGCCGGGATTGGCGCCATAGACGCGGGCGAAACGGTCCTCGATCCCCGCGGCCGAGAGGCCGGGGAACCACTGGTAGCGGGTGGTCACGGACTCGCCCCGCAGCAAATCCCACTTGAAGGCGAGGTGCAGCAGGACGGGTTGGTTGCTTTCCCGGGCCGTTCTGGCTTCCTCGGGTGGGACGGATCGCTCCAGATACAACTTGCAGACGATGCTCGTCGCGTCGCCCTCAAATCCCAGATGCAGGCAATCGGCCATGCCGAACGCGGCCTCGGCCGCCTGGTGGGCCGGGGCCGGCATGCCCATGCGGTCGCAGATCGCCAGCACCCGTTCGGCAGGGTTGCCGGTGACGTCGCGGGTGTTGAAGGTCAGCAGGAACCGGTTGGCCTGCAACGAACCCTGGCTGATGCGGAACGACCGCTCGTACTGGTGCGGCACGCCGAGTTCGCCCACCAGGCGGATCAACTGCGCCGCCCTCGTGCCCGATTCGTCGGCCGGCGGGCGGGCGGGCGCCGCGGGGCCGGGGCGCGCGGCGACGGCGGCCTGGCCGGGCGGCAGGGACTGCGCCTGCGCCAGCCGCAAGGCCGCAGCATGCGGCTTCAACGCGTCATCCAACTGCATCATCAGCCGCTGCGCGATGCCCGAGGGGATCACGATCCGGTCGGTCACGGCCACGTTCGGCTGACCTGCCGGACCGAGGCCCGCGCCGCGGCCGAACTCGATCACGACAGTCTCACCCTCGACCGACATCTTGAAGGCGTCGGCCAGCATGGGTTGCGGCTGGTCCATTCACCCCTCCGGCGGCAGCGGCACGAGCACATCGGCGTGCCAGCCATGTTTGTTCACATAGGCGGTATTCAGTCCCAGGCACCGCCGCGACCCGCAACAGGACTTATGGACGCATTGATGGAAGCCGTTGCGCATGAACTCCGGCCAGAAGGCCGGGTCGATGACCAGCTTCGGCTGGCCGTTGTCGAGCGCGTCCCCGTCCTCACCCAGCAGGCATTCGGGGAAGTTCTTCACCTCCAGCGCCCGTCCCTGCCCCCGCGCCTCGGCGATCGCGTCGCGCAGGAACGGCAGGACGTCCAGATGGGAGGGGATCAGGTCCTTGTCGTCGGTTTCCCGCATCGGCCAGTAGGTCCAGAACTCCATCTGGGCCAGCGCGCGCAGGTGCGACAGGCGGCGAACGACGGCGGGGAGTTGCCGGTAGCTGCGTTCGGTGATGACGGTGTTGGTCAGGGTCACGACGCCCGGGAAGGCGTCCAGATTGTCCAACGCCCGCAGCGTGCGATCGAAGGAGCCTGGGACCCGCGTGATCGCGTCATGGGTCGCGGCGTCGGCGGCCGTGACGCTGATAAAATACTCGTCGATCCCGGCATCCACCAGTTCCCGGCAATAATCCGGATCGGCGAGCTTCATCCCATGCGTCTGAATCCGCACATGGGCGAACCCGCTGGCGCGGGCGGCCCGGGCCAGGTCAGGCAGGTCGCGGCGCAGCGTCACCTCGGCCCCGGTCAGCGTCAGGCCCTTCCAGCGCTTCTCCCGCGCATTGGTCTCCAGGATACGATGCAACTGCTCATCCGTTTCCGGGCGCAGCCAGTCCATCGTGCCTTCGATCATGCAGTGTTCGCAGGCCAGGTTGCATTTGAAGTGCACCGTGACCTCGACATAGTCCGCCGCCGCGAAGCGTCCGCGGCTGACCGCGTTCACGGCTTGCGGCCCGAGACGAGATACCATTCCGAATCGAGCGCGATCGGCTGGACCCGCACATCCGCCAGCCCCAGGCCCTCGAACTGTTCCGCGTAGGCGGAGGCTGGGCGATAGGACCGGAAGAACAGCAGATTGGGCAGCATCGACATCGGCGGGACGCCATCACGGACGGACAGGGGCGCACGCTCGAAGATCAGGACGGTGCCGCCGCGGTTCAGGGCGCGCACGGCCTTGTCGATGAAGGGACGCGCCTCCGCGTCCGGCCAGTCATGCAGCATCGACTTGAAGGTGATCAGGTCGAAGCCGAAGGGGATCGGATCGCGCCGCAGGTCGGTCGGCATATAGGCAAGGCGGGTCCGTTCCGGTTCCGCCAGCACATGCTCCGTCCCGATCTCACACACCAAGGGCAGGTCCAGGATCGTCGCCTGCAGTTCCGGGTGGCGCCGGCAGATCTGCAGCGCGAATTCCCCACTGTTGCCGCCGACGTCCAGCATCCGCTGGTGGGGGGAGAAATCATGCAGCCGCATCGCCGCCCGCGCCTCATACCGGGTCAGGGTCGATGTAATCCGCATCCACGCCCGCGTCAGCGCATAATTCTCCGGCGTGAAGTCAAACGCTCGGCGGTAGTCGAACAGGGTGAAAAGCTGCGCCTGCCCCATGAAGCCCGCGGCATTGCGGACCAGCGTGGTGAACAGGTCGGCGAAATCGTTGATCGTGAAGCCCGCGTAGTCGAGCTTGGTTTCCAGCAGATCCCGATAGCGCAAGGCGGTCTGGAAGCGCCGGGTCAGGCGGACGTCCTCGCCGTGTTCCTCGATCACCTTGTTGGCGATCAGCAGGTCGAACAGGAACCGCCCGCCGGGGTGATCGAGGCCGAGCATGCGGCCCAAGGCCTCAGCCGACCCGGTCCGCTGCGTCACCAGCCGGTCGACCAGGCCGAGTTCAAACGCCGTCTTCAGCGCGCGGGCATCGATCAGGGTCTTGATGAACTCATCGACAATCAGGAATTCCAGGCTGAGCGCCGCGTCCTCTGAGCCATCCATGCCCGTTCTCCCCGTTCCGTCCGGCGTTTACGGGGTTCTGCCGTTCGGCGCCACGGCCCCCTGCGTCCCCGGTTGGGGCGCCACGGCCTGGGCCAACATATCGCGCAGATGCTTGGCCGAGGCGGGGCGCAGCGCGATCTCGCGCAGCAGGCGGGCGCCGTAGGCCTGCACCTGCAACTCATCGGCTTCCCGCGTGCCGAAATGCAGCACCACGCGGTCGGCAGTCGTGGTCGCCGTGGCGATGTCGCAGGTCCGGGTGACCGTCTCGGCGGTGTCCCAGGAGAGTTCGTCGCTCATGGCGCTATCCTTCGCCGCGATTGGGCAGTTGGACGGTGCAGCGCACGCCCGCGGGGATCTGGTTGCCGGGATTGGGCAGCACCAGCCGCACCCGGAACGTGTCGCTGGCCGCGTCGATCACCGGATCGACCGCGTCGACGGTGGCGGGCAGCGTCCGATTCAGTGGCGGACCGAGCGTAAGGTCCGCGACGAGGCCGACCTTGACGGCGCCGTAGTGTTCGGCCGGAACGACCAGGTCGGCGTTCAGCGGATCGATCTGCGCGATCGTCATGATCGTCGCCTGGTCGTGGATGAACTCCCCGGGCATCAGCTTGATTTCGGTCACCACGCCGTTCAGCGGGCTTTTGATCATCCGCAGGTTCAATTGAGTCTCCGCCCGTTCGGCTTCCAGCATGGCGGTGCGCTGGTCCATCTCTCCGCGCCGGATGGCGATGCGGTTCTGCTCGATGCGGGTGACGATCTCGTCCACTTCATTCGCGCGGGAGAACATGTTGCCGGCAAGCTGCTGGCGGCGGGCGAGTTCGCGCTGGTTCCAGGCCATATCGGCGCGCGCGCTCTCGACCGGTGTCACGTTGGTGGCGCGGTAGCGGTCAAGGGCGAGTTGCGCTTCCTCCACCGAGGTATTCAGCTTGGCCAGCAATTGCCCGCGCGTCACGGTGTCGCCGCGATCGACGAAGACATTGTCGATCAGGCCGAAGACGGGGCTGCCGAGCTGGACGACCTGCTTGGGTTTCATGAGGCAGGTGGTGACATCGACGGCGATCGGCGCGGGTTGGGCGTGGACGCCACCCGCATGCAGGGCGAGGGCGAGCGTGAAGGCTGCGACGAGGGCGGGCGGACGCGGCATGCGATCTGTCATGTTGTTTCGCTGTGACCGCCGCATTAGGCACGCGGGGGGGATGCGGGGCAAGCGGGATGACCGCCCTGTCATCGACCGTCACACGCAGCCGGGTCTGCCGACAATGATGAAACATGGCGACATGATCTGATTTGGCCAATCGCCATATCCGAGTACTGCCCACCAGCGTCGGCGTGGCACATGCGAAAAGTATCCGCGGGACTTGTATTGACAAGGAATGAAAATGCCGCT
This sequence comes from Acetobacteraceae bacterium, assembly GCA_947476855.1. The sequence goes on along the minus strand of CANJSR010000002.1, from coordinate 19,822 downwards.
CGCCTCGGACCGTCAGCCAACGGAGGAAGCAATGCGCGGAGCGGACACCATCACGAATTTTGTTCCGGTCGCGCGGCCGTGGATCCGACCGGGACAGGCCAATCAGGGCCAAGCCGCGTGCCGAACCAGGGCCGGCCATCCATGACCGCGCGCGCGGACGACGATGGGCCTTTCCTCCAACTCATCTATTTCAGCCGCAGCCAGGTCGGAACCCGGCCAGAAGCGGTGGCCTCGGCGATCTGGGCCATCGAGACCCGCGCCCGCCGCTTCAACACCCAGGCCGGGATCACCGGCGCGCTGTATTACAGCGGCCCCCATTTCGCGCAGGTGCTGGAAGGCCCGCGGGAGGCGGTGCTGCTGTTGATCGCCGCCATCGCGGCGGATACCCGCCACACCGACGTGACGATCGTGCGGGAGGAGATGGTGCCGACCCGGGCCTTCGGCGGCTGGGCCATGGCCTATGTCGACGGCACGTCCGAGGAGATCATCCGCCTGTCCCCCGCCATCAACTTCGAGGCCCTGACGCATGAACGGCGCGGGCCAGTCATCCTGGCGATGATGAAGTACCTGGTGCTGGGCGATCACGGCGGCCCATAGGACCGCCGTCATCATCCCCGGCCCCCTCAGGCTCCGACCAGCGCCGCGACGGTCGCCGCGGGCTGGCGGACCAGGGAGTCGTAGTCCTTCATCAGTCGCTCGGTGATCGCACCGGGGGTGAAGTGATGCGGGCCGATGCGGCGGACGGCGGTGATCTCGGCGGCGGTGCCGGCCAGGAACACCTCGGTCGCGCGGGCGATCTCATGCGCCTCGATCGGGCGTTCCACGACCTTGATCTGGTTCCGCCCGGCCAGCCGCATCACCGTCCGCCGGGTGATGCCATCCAGGAAGCAGTCGGCCGTCGGCGTGTGCAGGGCGCCGTCGATCACCAGGAACACGTTGGCGCCCGTCGACTCGGCCACCTGCCCGCGCCAGTCGAGCATCAGCGCGTCCGCGCAGCCCTCCGCCTCGGCCTGCTGGCGGGCCATGCTGGCGATCACATAAAGGCCCGAGCACTTGGAGGCGGTGGGCGCGGTGTCCGGTGCGGGGCGCTTCCAGGTCGCCTGCGCGAGCGGCACGCCCGCCATGCGGTCGGTGTCGAAATAGCTGTCCCATCGCCAGGCGGCGATGGCCAGATGGGTAGAGGTCCCGGTCGGGGAGACGCCCATCGCCTCCGCCCCGCGCCAGGCGATCGGGCGGACATAGGCATCGGTCAGCCCGTTGGCCGCCACGACCGCGTCGCAGGCGGCGTCGATCTGGTCCGGCGTCCAGGGGATCTCGAAGCCCAGGATGCGAGCGGATTGGAGCAGCCGGTTGGTATGGTCGCGCAGGCGGAATATGGTACCGCCGTAGGCCCGCTCCCCCTCGAACACCGTGGAGGCATAGTGCAGCCCGTGCGACAGGACATGCAGCCGAACGTCCCGCCAGGGAACCAAGGTTCCATCGAGCCAGATGGACCCACCCCGGTCATCGAAAGGAAAAAGCGCCATGATCGCGATCCTTGAAACATTGTTGCGTGACACGGCCCGTGGATAGGCTCGATCAGCCATTGAGTCAACAATATTGACTCATATGACCGGGGACGCCCCCCTCATGCCTGCCATGTCGGACATGCAGCCCATGGCCCCGGCGCCCGCCGCCCCCCCCTGCCCCGAGTCCGAACGCGGGGACGGCATCCAGGACCGCGCGGTGCGGGAGGCGCAGGATTTGCTGTTCTTCGCCTACCGCGACTTCACGAACGCCGCAGACGTGGTGCTGGAGGAGCTGGGGCTGGGCCGGGCACACCATCGTGCTCTGCATTTTATTGGGGAGAATCCGGGGATCACGGTGTCGGACCTGCTGGCGATCCTGCGCATCACCAAGCAGGCGCTGGCCCGGGTGCTGAACGCGCTGATCGAGGAGGACTACGTCGTCCAGGCTCCCGGATCAGCGGATCGGCGGCAGCGGCTGCTGACGCTCACGCCCAAGGGCGCGGCACTGGAGCGGCGGCTGTTCAAGCGCCAGCGCGACCGGCTGGCCCCGGCCTTGACCGCGGCCAATCCCGCCGTGGCGGCCGCGTTCCGGACCGTGATGCGCGCCATCATGGACGACAGCGCGCGGGAGTATCTGGACGCGGCGCATCCGGTTGGCGGGGACAAGGCGGACGCCGATGGGCGATGACTGGCATGTGCTGATCGTCGAGGACAACGCGCCGCTGCGCGACCGGCTGGCGCGCTACCTGCGGGGCGAGGGCTTCGCCGTCACGACCGCGGCCGACGCGGCCGAGGCGCGGACCCAGATGGACGCCATCACGCCCGACCTGCTGGTGCTGGACGTCATGATGCCGGGCGAAACCGGGCTGGAACTGACCGGATCGCTCCGCAACGACGCGCGCAGCGAAACGCCGATCCTGATGCTGACCGCGCGTGGCACGCCAGAGGACCGGATCGCCGGGTTCGAGGCCGGGGCCGACGACTACCTGGCCAAGCCGTTCGAGCCACGGGAACTCGTGCTGCGCATCCGCGCGCTGCTGCGACGCGCGCCCCCTCCGCCGGCGCCGGTCTCGGCTGAACCGCTGCGCTTCGGGGCGGCCGAGTTCGACGCTGAACGGGGTGAGTTGCGCGACGCCAACGGGCCGATCCGCCTGACCGGGGGGGAGGCCGCGCTGCTCGCCGCCCTGGCCGCCCGCCCCAACGAGGTCCTCTCGCGCGAGGACCTGGCCGCGGCACTTGGGACGGACGCCGCGAGTGAGCGGGCGATCGATGTGCAGGTGACCCGGCTGCGCCGCAAGATCGAGACCGACCCGCGCGAACCACGCTTCCTGCACACGGTGCGCGGGCGCGGCTATGTGCTGAAACCGGGGGCCTGAGGGATGGGAACCACGACCCCGGACTCCGCCGCGGAGCCGACCGGCCCGCCAGCCAGGCGCGCGCGTCGCTTCCGCCCCGGCCTTTACATCAAGCGGATGATGCCCCGTTCGCTGCTGGGGCGCAGCCTGCTGATCATCCTGATTCCGCTGGTGGTGCTGGAAGCGGTGGCGCTGCAGATCTTCTACGGCAGCCACATGGATGTCGTTTCCCGCCGGCTGTCGAGCGCGATCTCGGAGGAGATTTCCTACACGGTCGAGCTGATGCGGCGCTTCCCCGGAGAGGACAACGAGGCGTGGCTGTTCCGCACCGCGCATCGGAACTTCCTGCTGGTCATGCGGCTCGACCGCGGCGCGGTGCTGCCGGCCACGGACTGGGTCAATGTACTGGGCCCGAACGACGACGATCTGGCGATGGCGCTGACCGAACGGTTCGGCGCGCCGTTCAGCACCGACTGGACGTCCGACCCGCGCTCCGTCTCGATCCATCTGCAACTGCCCGAGGGGGTGCTGCACGTGGTGGCGCCGCGCAAGCGGCTGTCCTCGGGCACGATCTTCCTGTTCGTCGGCTGGCTGGCCGGATCGGCGGTGCTGCTGTTCGTGATCGCCGCCTTGTTCATGCGCATCCAGGTCCGCTCGCTGCGGCGGCTGGCGCTGGCGGCGGAGGATTTCGGCCTGGGGCGGGATGGACCGCTGATCCGGCCGGAGGGCGCGACGGAGGTGCGGCAGGCCGGCGCCGCCTTCAACCGCATGCAGGAACGCATCCGCCGCTTCCTGGTGCAGCGGACGGAGATGCTGGCCGGCGTCTCCCACGATCTGCGGACGCCGCTGACGCGGTTGAAACTGACGCTGGCGATGCTGCCCGACCGCGACGACCTGCGCCAGGACGTGGCCGAGATGACCGCCGATGTCGAGGAGATGGAGCGGATGATCACCGGCTACCTCGCCTTCGCGCGCGGGGAGCGGGCGGAGCAGGCGGAGCCGGTGCACCTGTCGGCCCTGCTGGAGGAGGTGGCGGCTGGGGTGCGGCGGACCGGGGCGTCGGTGGAACTGACCGTGCCGGCGGGGATCACCCTGCCGCTGCGGGCGGATGCGATGCGGCGGGCGATCACCAACCTGGTGGACAATGCCTGCCGCCACGCCCGGCGCGTCATGGTGGCGGCCGAGGCGCAGGAACGCGCGGTGATCATCACCGTCGACGATGATGGTCCGGGGATTCCCGCCGGCCGGCGGGAGAGCGTATTCCGGCCGTTCGAGAGCGACTCGACCGGCGGCACAGGCCTGGGGCTGACGATCGCGCGCGACATCGTGCGCGCGCATGGGGGGGATATCCTGCTGGACGAAAGCCCGCTGGGCGGACTGCGGGCGCGGGTGCGGCTGCCGGTCTGAGGAGGGCTGCCAGCGCTGACCGCAGGGGCGGGTCAGACCCGGCCTTTACACGGAGAGGGCCTCGCCCGCGTGCCGAACCCCGGCGGCCGATGCCGAACCACCGCGGCGGGCAGGCTCAGACCTGCCAGTGTTCTTCAATCACGAAACGGGCGGCGTCGGGCGTCTCCCACCGTTCCAGCGCGCATTCGAGGTCGACGACGCTGTCGAACCGGGCCTGCATCGCCGCCCCCACGGTCGCGGCCAGATGCGGGACGGTGGAGGCGGGGGCAGGCCCCTGCTCCCGCACGTGATAGCGGGCCAAAGCGCGCAGGCCGGGCAGGTCCGCCATGCGCCCGACGTCGCGGGAGGCGGTCTCGGCATCGTCGTACAGCACCAGAAGGCTGGTCCGGCCCGTGCTCGATTCGGCGCCCACCACGGTTTCCACATCCGTGATCACACGCGACACCGCGCCCACGAACAGGCGGGAATCCACGTTGCAGGCCGCCATCTCCGGTGAGCCATGGGCCTTCATCCGGTCGGCGTCGTTGTCGAAGAACAGGATCGGGAACCCGTCGATCCGCAGCGCCCGGGCGCGTTCGTTCATGACGGGAGACGCGATCGGGTGACACTGGGCATAGGCGCGAAGCCCGGCGAAGGCGCAGACCAGCGGCCCATGCACGTCGAGCCAATGGCGGCGGAACCGCCCCAGGCTGATCTGGTCCTGGCGTCGCATCAGGCTGATGGCGGCGATCATGCGCGTGTCCTCCCCCCGTTTCGGGCATGCCCCAGCCGGTTAGTCGAACAGCGAACTCACCGAGGATTCATCCGCGATCCGCTGCATCGCGTCGGCCAGCAGCGGCGCGATCGTGAGCTGGCGGATATTCGGTGCCTTCAGCACTTCCTCGGTCGCCATGATCGAGTCGGTGATCGTCATCATCTCGATCGGTGAATTGGCGATCCGCGCCACGGCCCCGCCCGAGAGCACGCCATGCGTCACATAGGCGCTGGCGGACCGGGCGCCGCGCGCGATCAGGGCATGGGCGGCGTTGCAATGGGTGCCGCCGGAATCGACCATGTCATCGATCAGGATGCAGTCGCGGCCCTCGACCTCACCAATCACGTTCATCACTTCCGACTCGCCGGCCCGCGGGCGGCGCTTGTCGATGATAGCCAGGTCGCAGTGCAGCCGCGTGGCGATCTGGCGCGCCCGCACCACGCCGCCCACGTCGGGGGAGACGATGACGACGTCACGCCCGGCGAAGCGTTCCTGGATGTCGCGCGCGAACAAAGGCGCGGCATAGAGGTTGTCGACCGGGATATCGAAGAAGCCCTGGATCTGGCCGGCATGAAGATCCATGGTCAACACGCGATGGGCCCCGGCCTCGGTGATCAGGTTGGCCACCAGCTTGGCGCTGATCGGCGTGCGCGGCGCCGATTTCCGGTCCTGCCTCGCATAGCCGAAATAGGGCACGACCGCGGTGATGCGCCAGGCGGAGGCGCGCCGCAGCGCGTCCAGCGTGATCAGCAGTTCCATCAGGTTGTCGTTCGCGGGGAACGAGGTGGACTGGATCACGAAGACGTCCCGGCCGCGGACGTTTTCCTGAATCTCGACAAAGACCTCCATGTCGGCGAAGCGCCGTATAGATGCCTTGGTCAGACGCTGGTTCAGGGTCGAGGCGACGGCCTCCGCCAACGGGCGATTGCTGTTCCCGGTGACGATCTTGATTTCGCGATGCTGCGTGGTCAACGTCTCGGACCCCATGGGTGTCACGGGCGCGTCATAGCAACCGGGGGGTGGGACTGTCCATGCGGGGTGACGCGGACCGACGGCAATGTCATCTGGCCGTTTTCCGTCCTGGGCGGGCCTGACCCGACCATCGCCAGGCACGCGGCCGGTTGGCATGACGCAAAGATACTATCAGCGGCGTCCCTGGCGATGGCCGGGTCGAGCCCGGCCAGGACGGGTGGAGCCGTCCGGGGGCCGAGCGTCGTTCCCCTGAACGCGCGGGCCAGCCCCCTACCCGCTGACGCTGATCTCGGTCAGGCGGCGGTGTTCGTCCATCGCATAGCGGTCGGTCATGCCGGCCACGTAGTCGCCCACGATCGTCGCGGCCCGGGCGGTGCCGGCCTCTCCGGCGCGGGCGCGCCAGTCATCGGGCAGCAGCGTCGGATCGGCGTGCAGCAGGCGGAACACTTCCTCCGTCAGGCGGCGGGCCTTGGCGGTCATGCGGTTGACCCGCCAGTGGCGATACATGCGGGAGAACAGGAAATCCTTGATCGCCTGGTTGGCATCGGCCATCGCGGGACTGAAGGACACGACGCGCTGACGCATCCGCCTGATCGCGTCGGGGCTGGCGGGTTCGGCCTTGGCCAGGCGGCGGCGGGTTTCCTCGGTCAGGTCGGTGACCAGGGCGTTGATCACTCGCCGGATCGTCTCATGCCGCAGGCGCGGCGGGGGAACATCCAGGCTGGACATGCGCGCGGCCTTCAGCGCGTCGCCCACGACCGGCAGATGCCGCAGGTCGTCGAAGGTGAAAAGCCGAGCGCGGAGGCCGTCATCGAGGTCGTGGCTGTGATAGGCGATGTCGTCGGACATGGCGGCCACCTGCGCCTCGGCCGCGGCGTTGGTTCCAAGGTCCAGCCGGTGGCGGTCATTGTAGTCGGCGATATAGGATGGCGGGTTGCGGAGCGGGCCGTTGTGCTTGACCAGGCCTTCCAGCGTTTCCCAGGTCAGGTTCAGCCCATCCCAGCCGGCATAGCGGCTTTCGAGCAGGGTCACGACTCGCAGGCTCTGGGCGTTGTGGTCGAAGCCGCCGAAGGGCTTCATCGCCAGGTTCAGCGCGTCTTCCCCGGCATGGCCGAAGGGCGGGTGGCCGAGGTCATGGGCCAGCGCCAGCGCCTCGGTCAGGTCTTCGTTCAGGTCCAGCTCCCGCGCGATGGAGCGGGCAATCTGCGCGACCTCGATGCTGTGGGTCAGGCGGGTGCGGTAGAAGTCGCCCTCGTGATTGACGAAGACCTGGGTCTTGTACTGCAGCTTGCGGAAGGCCGAGGAATGCACGACCCGATCGCGGTCGCGCTGCCACGGGGACCGCGTCGTGGCCTCCGGTTCGTCATGCAGGCGGCCCCGGGCATTGGCCGGGCTGACGGCATAGGGGGCGAGGGCGAGGCGACCGGTCATGAAGTTTATATAGCACCGCTGCGGTCCACTCTTCAAATTCCTGGCGGATGGGCCTATCTTGCGAGTCATGGAACAGTTTGCAGTGACCGAGCGCGCCGCGTCGCGCATCGCCGAGATCGTGTCCGACCAAGGCGGAGCCTCCGCGCTGCGGGTCGCCGTGCTGGCGGGCGGGTGCAGTGGCTTCCAGTACAAGTTCGAACTGGATGACGCCGAACAGCCTGACGACCTGGTCATCGAGAAGGCGGGCGCGCGGGTCCTGGTGGACCAGGCGAGCATGGACCTGCTCGCGGGGTCGGAGCTGGACTACACCGACGCCCTGATGGGCAGCCATTTCGAGGTGCGGAACCCGAACGCGAAGTCGGCCTGCGGCTGCGGGACCAGTTTCTCGATCGACTGACGCGGCCCGATTCGGCGTTACCAGACCAACGAAGGGATAACGCCATGACCTGGGCGATCCATGGGGTATCCCTGCTGTCCCACGATTTCGCCGCGGCCGAACGGTTTTTCGGCACGGCCCTCGGTCTGGGGTCGGCGCACGCGGTGGATGCGCGCACGGTCGCGTTTGGTGATGGGGCCGCAAGGCTTCGCCTGAATATGCCACGGCGCCATCTGTCGCGGGTCAGCGGCGACCTGATGGCCCCTGTCGGCGCGCGCCATGTCGCGATCGAGGTCGACGATCTGCACCGGGTCGTCAGCAACCTGGATCGTGCCGCGATCCCGCATGTCGAGGCGGACGACGCCTCCTCCGAGGCGCCGGCGATCTGCACCATCGACCCGGCGCTGAATGTCGTGGTGTTCCGCCAGCGCATCGGTCCCGCGTCCCGGCCGGCGGGCCTCCGCCAGGGCGATGCCGGCTGGTTCATCCATCACGTGAACCTCGAAGTCCAGGATGTGCGGGAAGCGGTGGGATTCTACACGGAAATCGCCGGCATGACCGAGGGTCGCTGGCAGGCCCCGGCCGAACGCGGGGATTTCAGCATCGACCCCACCTTGCTGGCCGTGCTGCCAACGCACGACGACGGCAACGGGGGCGATAATAGCGGGCTGCACATCATCCGCGCCGATCCCGGCTTCGCGCTGCGGAACAACTTCGCGCACAACCCCTCGATCGGCGGGCATCCGGCGATCTGCGTGTCCGATGTCCGCGCGGTCAAGGTACGCCTGGAAGCGGCGGGCGTGCTGGTCTCGGATGCCGGGGTCTATGCGATGGCGGGCATGCACCAGATCTACGCCTTCGACCCCTCGGGCAACATGATCGAGGTGAACCAGGCCGTTTGACCCGTTGCGTCCACCCCGGGCGTTCCGATAGACTGGAACAGAACCCGAACTATCCAGACCCAGGCTGCCCCTGTGATTTCCTGCATGCCGGTGATTTTCAAAATGATGCTCTCCCATGGCCGGTGAGAAGGGGCCCCGTGTCCGGCGCGCGCGGACCGTGGCGCAACCCGTGCTTTCTCCCGCACTGTCCGCCGAACTTCCGCTGACGCTTGCCCCGGATCAGGCGCCTCCCTTGGCCTTCGCCCCCCTGCGGACCGAGCGACTGACCTTGCGTCCCTTCGTCCCGTCGGACGCCGAGGCGCTGCACCGCCTGATCAATGACTGGGAGGTGACGCGCACCCTCGCCGTCGTGCCCTTCCCCTATCACCGCGACATGGCCGATAGCTGGATCGCTGCGGCCGACCGGCAGTTGCGCGACGGGACCGGCTATCACCTGGCGATCACGGGCCAGGAGGGGGACAAGGAGATCCTCGTCGGCTCCGTCGGGCTGCGGCTGGAGCCTGGGGTGCGATCCGCCCATCTCGGCTACTGGGTCGGGCGGCAGTTCTGGGGCCATGGTGTCGCGACCGAGGCCGCGGGGCGCCTGGTGCGCTGGAGCCTCGCCAATCTCGACATCGACCGAATCGAGGCAGCGGTGGCGACCGACAATCCCGTCTCGGGCGCGGTGCTGCGCCGGATCGGCTTCCAGCAGACCGGCGAAGGCATGGGGCATTCGGTCGCCCGCGGCGCCGATCATCCGGTCTGGCTGTTCACCGCGACCCGTGACGACATCTTCGGCCAGACCGAACCCGCGGCCCCCGAACCGCCCGCGGTGATCGCGGCCCTGGCTGCCCCCCCGCCCGCTGGCCCTGCCCCCAGCCCGGTTGGCAAGCCCTTGCTGCTGGTCGCCGCCTGCGCCCTGGTCGACATCGATGGCCGCGTCCTTCTCGCCCGCCGGCCGGAGGGCAAGAAGATGGCTGGGCTATGGGAATTCCCGGGCGGCAAGCTCGATCCCGGTGAAACGCCCGAGGCAGCGCTGATCCGGGAATTGCGCGAGGAACTGGGCATCGACGTGGCGGCGGCCTGCCTGGCGCCCTTCGCCTTCGCGTCGCATGAGTATGAGAAATTCCATCTGCTGATGCCACTGTACCTGTGCCGGCGCTGGAAGGGCACGCCGACCGGGCGGGAGAACCAGACGCTCGCCTGGGTGCGGCCGCAGAAGCTGACGGAATACGAGATGCCACCGGCGGACAAGCCGCTGATCCCCCTGCTGCGGGATTTCCTCTGACCGCGGGCTGGAGGATACTCCCGGCCAACCGGGACGGTCACCGTCCCCCGTGACAATCGGGAGTCCACCCATGCCTGACGCCAATCCGACCGCCTGCCTGCTGGTGATCGGCAACGAAGTCCTGTCCGGCCGCACGCAGGACGCCAATATCCGGTTCCTGGCCACCAAGCTGGGCGAACTGGGGATTCCCCTGCGGGAGGTCCGGGTGATCCCCGATATTCCCGAAACGATCATCGGTACGGTGAACGCGGTGCGGCCCCAGTTCACCTATGTCTTTACGACCGGTGGCATCGGGCCGACGCATGACGACATCACCAGCGAATGCGTCGCACAGGCCTTCGGCGTCCCGTGGGAGCCGCATCCGGTCGCCTGGGCGCGGATGGAAGCGGCCTATCGCCCCGGGGAGTTCAACCCCGCCCGCCAGCGCATGGCGACGATGCCGCGCGGGGCCACCCTGATCGACAACGCGATGTCGGTCGCGCCTGGCTTCCAGATCGGCAATGTCTACGTGATGGCCGGCGTGCCACGCGTCATGCAGTCGATGTTCGAGTGGCTGGCGCCCACCCTGCAACGGGGCCGGAAGATCGAGTCCCGCGCCGTCCACGTCGTGGGCCTGTCGGAGGGGCTGCTGGCCGAACCGCTGAAGGCGATCCAGGGGCGCTACCCTGACCTCGATATCGGCAGCTACCCGTTCTACCGCCCGACCGGAAACGGGGTGACGCTGGTCGCCAAGGGGGTCAGCGGCGCCGACGCCGAGTCGGCGGTGGTGGAGATCACCGCCATGATCACCGGCTTCGGTCGGACGCCGGTCCCGGGCGAACCGGCGGATCTGGGTGGCAGCAGCGGCTGACGGCCGGTAACGGCGACCACCCGCGAAGACCGGGGCGCCCTGCCCCGGTCCCGCCGAACCGTCCCAGACCGGGACGGCCTCTCAGCCCATGACCATCCGCGGCAGCCAGAGTGCGAGGTCGGGGATCACCATCAGCGCTCCGATCAGCAGCATCATCAGGCCGACGAAGGGCAGTGAGCCCCAGATGACGTCGGCGATCGAGCCCCTCTCCCGCATCCCCTGGACCACGTACAGGTTCAACCCGACCGGGGGCGTGATCAGCGCGGCCTCGATCAGGATGGTCAGCACGATGCCCCACCAGATCGGGTCCCAGCCCAGGTTGGACACGATCGGGTAGATGAAGGGCGTGGTCAGGATCATCATGGAGATCGTCTCCATGAAGCAGCCCAGGATCAGGTAGAACACCACGATCAGAATCAGCGTGCCGTACTTGCCGAGGCCGAGGCCCTCGATCGCCTTGCCCATGCCGTCGGTCAGCCCGATCGAGGCCAGGACGAAGTTCAGGAACTGCGCGGCCATGATGATCAGCATGATCATGGCCGTAGTCCGCATCGTCCCCTCCAGCGCCGCCCGCATCATCGACAGGCTGAGAGTCCGTTCCCAGGCCGCGAGGATGACCGCCGCGATGACGCCGAGGGACGCGGCCTCGGTCGGGGTGGCCCAGCCGGCGTAGATGGAGCCGACGACGACAAAGAAGATAAACAGCGGGGCGATCAGGTCCTTCAGCGCGACAATCCGCTGGCCCCAGGTGGTCTCCAGCTTGATGCCGCCCTTGGCCGGGACCAGCAGGCAACTGATCAGGACGAACAGCATGAACATCGCGGCCAGGGCGATGCCGGGGATCATGCCAGCCAGGTAAAGCCGGGGGACCGAAGTGTTGGTCAGCAGCCCATACAGGATGAAGTTGATCGAGGGCGGGATCAGGATGCCCAGCGTCCCGCCGGCGGCGATGGTGCCGAGGAACAGACGCTCGTCATACTTGCGGCGGGCAATCTGCGGCAGCGCCACGACGCCCACGGTCGCCGCCGTGGCGACGGAGGAGCCGGACGTCGCCGCGAACATTGTGCAGGTCCCGATATTGGCGTGCATCAACCCGCCCGGCAGCCAGGACAGCCACTGCGCGATCGCATTGTAGACCCGTTCGGCGATGCCGGCGCGCAGCAGGATTTCCCCCAGCATCACGAACAACGGAATGGCGATCAGGATGTATTCGGAACTCGCGTTCCACATGATCTCGCCCATCGCGAGATAGAGCGGCATGGAGGAATAGAACTGGTTCAGCGCCAGGCCCAGCACGCCCATGACGGCGGCGATCGGGACGCTGATGGCGAGCATGCCAAGCAGCATGAACAGGGCGGAAGCAAGCATCGATCCTATCTCCCGCTGGCCGGTCGAACCGGCTCGGACTTGTCGCTGCGCTGACCGAAGGCGATGCCCAGGGTCGCGAGTTCGCCCTCGATCTCCTCATCCTGCGCCGCGACGCCGGCGGTTTCCCGCGCCGTGGTCATGTCCCCGCGCGCCAGGGCGGACAGGGTCCGCAGCAGGGCCACGATGATGGAGAACAGGAACAGGGCCAAGCCGAAAAGCCAGGGAATCTGCGGCACCGCGAGCGGCAGGCGCAGCGGCGTGTTGGAGCGGTTCCACTCGGTCAGGTTGGTGTGGACCAGGTCGAAGCCGCGATCGAGCAGCGTGAAGGCCACGATCCCCAGTACGATCAGCGCCAGCACATCGAGACCGGCGCGCACACGTGGGGGCAGATGCCCATACAGCGCGTCGATCCGCACATGCCCTCGTGTCAGCAGGACATGGGCCAGAGACCAGGTGGTGCCCACGGCGAACAGATAGGCCGCAAGCTCATCCGATCCGGAATAGACGACCGTCAGCATCTTGCGGGAAATGACCTCGGCCGAGACGATCACGGCCGCGATCAGCAAAAGGGCCCCGCCCATCCAGGCGAAGACCCGGGCGACCTTCGCGGTCAGGGTCCAAAGAGTATCCATAGGCGGAAAACGGGGGTCGGTTCGACCGTCCCCGTCCCTTTCAAACGCTGGGGGAGCCGATCATCAGTTCGCCTTCGCGACGAGGCCATACTTGGAGCCGATCATATCGGTCCACTTCTTCGCGCACTCCACCCCACAGCGCGCCGCCCAGCTCGGCAGCACAACCGTGTTCAGGACACGGTCGCGTTCCGCCAGGTCAGCCGCGGACGGCTGGACCAGCGTCAGCTTGCCGGGCGCGCCAACCGAGCACTTGCCGGTGCCGGTGGTGCAGGCGATGCCTTCCTCGGACTCGGCCTCGATCGTCTTCCAGGACTTCTCGGTCAGGTCCGCCATCGCCTTCTTCATGAAGGCCTGCGTCGCCGGCGGCATGGCGTTCCAGGTCTTCAGGTTCACGGCCCAGATCGAGGCGGTGAAGCCAACCGGCAGGCGGAACAGCGTGTTCGTCACGTCATGCCACTTGGCCTTGTAGGCCGGCATCGTTCCGGTGATGCCGCAATCGACGACGCCCTTTTCCAGCGCCGGCACGACCTCTCCGAACGGCAGGGTGACGGCGGAACCGCCCAGGCCCTTGACGATATCGGCCTGCGAGGTGCCCTGCACGCGCACCTTCTTGCCCTTGAGGTCGGCGACGGTCTTGATGTCGCCCCGGCAATAGAAATTCTGTTCCGGGAAGGTGAAGGACCCGACGATCATCGCGCCATGGCGTTCGGCCATGATCTTCTGCATCTCGGGCATCCACGCCTCGAGGATGTCGCGGTTCATCTTGAAGCTGCGGGCGACGCCGGCGAGGTCAGTCGCCTCGATCACCGCGGCGCCATCCTCGACATAGATCGGCAGGGCGGCGGCGAAGTCATAGACGCCGAGCTTGAGGAGACGAAGGACCTCGGTGCCCTTGAGATTGAGTTCAGTGATCGACTTGATGTTGCCCGAGAGCTTGCCATCGGACAGCTTCGGCAGTTCATCGGCCCAGAAGGGCTGTTCGAGCAACTGCCAGTTGGAGATGAAGTTCCACGTCCCGATGACGTTGTACTTCTTGGACTCCAGCCCCTGCGCATGCGCCGCGGCGCCCACGCACAAGGATGCAACGACGGCAGCGGCCGCCAAAAATCGGCGCATTGTAGCCCCCTGTTGAATTTTTGGATCTTCCGGATGGAATTAAGTTCCGTCTACGGGAGAACCAAAATCCAGGCAAGGCAGGGTTTACGCCTGATTTTTTTGTGCTACCGGCCCTTCCAGACCGGCTTCCGCTTCTCCACATACGCCTTTACACCTTCGACCCGATCTTCACTGCTGTAGGGGCTGATACCCTCGTTCAACCGAAGGGCGACGGGCATCGGCAGGCCGTTGGCGCGGACGGCGGTTTCCTTCATCCGGCGGATGGTGACAGGGGCGTTTTCGCAGATCGCCTCGCCCATGCGGATCGCTTCGTTCAGGGCCTCGCCACGGGGCACGACGCGGTTGACCAGGCCCCAGTGCTTCGCGGTCGCCATGTCGATGTATTCGCCGAGATACAGCATCTCGAACGCGATGCCCGAGGGCACGAGGCGGGGCAGGATCACGTTGGCGAAATGAGCGCCCTTGCCGCGCTTCGCCTCCGGCAGGCCCATCTGGCAATGTTCGGCGGCGACCCGGATGTCGCAGGCGAGCGCCAGTTCGCATCCGCCAGCGACAGCGGGGCCGTTCAGCGCGGCGATCACCGGCTTCACGGTTTCGTAGACGACCTCATACAGATAGCGCTCGACGCGGGAGAGCAGCGGCTGGAACGGCTTGCCGGCGGCGTCCGCCTCGGCCCGCGCCTTCAGGTCGGCGCCGGCGCAGAAGGCGCGCTCGCCGACGGCGGTCAGGATGATACAGCGGATGTCGGGGTCGGACCCGGCGTCGACGAAGGCCTCGACCAATGCCTCCGACATTTCGGGGGAGAGGCTGTTCATCCGATCCGGCCGGTTGATGGTCAGGATGCGGAGGTGGCCGCGGGTTTCCCGCAGCAGGATGTCCGTCATTTGTGTTTCCCCCCTGAAAACCCGCCGTCAGCCAGGCGGGACGGATCGCAGCCCCGATCGGAACTGCCTGGCCAGATCGCGATACACGATCGCATTGCGGGCAAACCGCTTCTGCTCGTCCTCGTCCATCACCCGGCGCAACTTGGCCGGCGACCCGGCCCAGAGTTCATTCGGCCCGATCACCTTCCCCGGCGTCAGCAACCCTCCGGCGGCGAGCATGCCGCCTTCCTCGATCACCGCGCCATCGAGCACGGTGGCGGAAATGCCGACGAAGCCTCGGTTCTTGATCGTGCAGGCGTGGATCACGGCATTGTGCCCAACCGTCACGTCATCGCCGATCGTGGTGGAGAACGCTCCGCTGTCGACATGGATCACCGTGCCGTCCTGGATGTTCGTCCGGGCGCCGATGCGGATGAAATTCATGTCGCCGCGCACGAGGCAATGGAACCAGATGCCGGTTTCCGACCCGATGTCCACATCGCCGATCACCGCCGCGCCGGGGGCGATGAAGGCGTCCGGCGCCACCCTGGGGGTGACGCCGTTCAGGGAGTAGATGGGTCCGAAGCCGCCATAAACATGCTCAGGCATTGGCGGGCCCTACGCCCGTGTGCAGACCGAGCATGAGGTTGATGTTCTGGACGGCGGCGCCGGAGGCTCCCTTGCCCAGGTTGTCGAGGCGGGCGACCAGCACGGCCTGGCGATGCTTTTCGTTCGCGTGGACGTAAAGCTCGAGCCGGTCGGTGTCGTTCAACGCCTCAGGTTCCAGCTTGCCGTCGTCCTGGGGAGACATCACGCGCACCAGGTCGCAGCCGGCGTAATGCTTTTCCAGCGCCGCCCGCAGGTCGGCCCCGGTCGGCTTGCCGGGCAGCGTGTCCAGATGCAGCGGGATCGAGACCAGCATGCCCTGGCGGAAATGCCCGACCGAGGGGACGAAGATCGGCCGCCGCGTGAGCCCGCCATAGAACTGGCTCTCCGGCACATGCTTGTGTTCCAGCTTCAAACCGTAAAGCTCAAACGCCGGGCCGGATGTGGTTTCGTGGTCGCTGATCATCGCCTTCCCGCCGCCCGAGTAGCCGGACACGGCATTGATCGTGATCGGATGATCGGCGGCCATCAGGCCGGCATCGACCAGGGGGCGGATCAGGCCGATCCCGCCGGTCGGGTAGCATCCGGGGTTGGCGACCCGCTGAGCGGACGCGATGCGATCGGCCTGGCCGGGTATCATCTCGGCGAAACCATAGACCCAGTCGGGGTTGACCCGGTGCGCGGTCGAGGCATCCAGCACCTTGGGCGCCTTGTTTCCGAGGCTGGCGGCAAGGGCCGCGGACTCCTTGGCGGCGTCGTCGGGCAGGCACAGGACGACCAGGTCGACCTCGGTCATCATCTCACGCCGCGCGTTGGGATCGCGGCGTCGTTCAGCGGACACGCTCTTCAGTTCGATGTTTGGCTGCGCCAGCAGACGCTCCCGGATGCCGAGGCCCGTGGTGCCAGATTCGCCGTCGATGAAGACCGATGCCTTCGTCATTTTTACACTCCTTCCAACCTTCCCATCGTCTTGGTTCGGCACGAAAAGCGCAAGGGGCGTTGTCGCAACGCTGCGTGGCGCCGCAATCAGGGCGGTCCGCGTCAGACTTCCCGTCGCGGTTCACACGTGGTCCAATCATGGGGTTCGCATTTTAACGAACCCGGGAGGAACAGAATGAACCGAACATTGCCCTTGGCCGTTCTGGCCAGTTTCGCGGCGGCGGCCGCGGTGGCGCCGATCGCAAAAGCGCAGACGGGATCAGCCAGTACCCTGACTCTGGCGGTGGCAGAATCGGTCACCAGCATGGACCCGCATTACCTCAATTCGCCGAGCAACAAGAACGTCCTGTGCAATATCTATGACGCGCTGACGGATGCCGACGACACCTACAACATGACCGCGTCGCTGGCGGAATCATGGAAATTGATTGATGACAATACATGGGAATTCAAGCTGAAGCCGGGTATCAAGTTTCATGACGGCCAGCCGCTGACAGCCGAGGACGTGCGGGCGTCCTTCACCCGCGTGCCGAAGGTTCCGAACGCGCCGGCGCCCTTCACGACCTATATCCGCATGGTGAAATCCATGACGGTGGTCGATCCGCTGACGATCCGTTTCCATACCTCGGGCCTTGATCCGATACTGTCGAATGAGGTCGCGCAAATCCGCATCATCCAGGCGAAGTGGGAGCAGGCAACGAACGACGACTTCAATTCCGGCAGGGCCGCGATCGGGACCGGGCCGGTTCGTTTCGTTTCCTACAATCCGGGGTCGGGCATCGAGCTTGCGAAGAACCAGAATGCCTGGAGCAAGCCGGTTGCCTGGGAGAAGATCAATTTCCGTTTCGTGCCCGATGGCGCGGCTCGCGTCGCGGCCCTGCTGGCCGGCGATGTGCAGGTCATCGACCTGGTGCCCAGCGACTCCCTGCCGACGTTGCGGGGCAACAACAAGGTGCATGTGTCCACCGCGCGGGTCGGGCTGCGCTATATCTTCCTGGCACTCGACCAGTCGCGCGACGGGCCGACGCCGTTCGTCACCGGGCATGACGGGCAACCGCTGGAGAAGAACCCGTTGAAGGACCTGCGGGTCCGCAAGGCCCTCTCGCTCGCGATCAACCGGCCGTTGATGGTGGAGCGGGTGATGGAAGGCCTGGCCACCGCGACATCGCAGATGATGGCCGCGGGTGGCTTTGGATCCGTCCCCGACCTGCCGCCGCCGCCCTTTGATCCGGAGCAGGCCAAGAAGCTGCTGGCCGAGGCCGGGTATCCGAGCGGTTTCAAGGTCACGATCCATTCCCCGCGCGGCCGCTACGTGAATGACGTGCGCGTGGTTCAGGCGATCGCACAGATGTGGCAGCGCATCGGCGTTACCGCCGCCGTCGACCTGCAACCCTGGAGCACCTATGCCTCTCGGGTCCATCGCGGGCAGTACTCGATCATGCTAGGCGCGGTGGCGCCGGTCACGGGAGAATCCTCCCAGGTGCTGCGCAGCGCGATCGGCACCTATGATCCGCCGACGGGCTGGGGTGGTTTCAACTGGGGCAAATACACCAACCCGGAGTTCGACGCGCTGTTGAGCAAGGCGCAGTTGACGGCCGACGACAAGACGCGGGAGAAGATGCTGCAGGACCTGATGCGGATGGGCGCGGCCGATGTCGCAAACATTCCGTTGCATCTGCAACGGACGACCTGGGCGATGCAGGCCAACCTACGGTACGGCGGGCGGTCGGACGATCAGACGCGGATCAATGAGATCCAGATCCTGAAATGATCCCGCGTCGTTCGCTTGCAGCGGCATTGTGCATCGGGCTGGGGTGGGCGTCGCCCGCTTTGGCCCGGTGCCCTGCCCCGGTCTCGGCCGGTACCCCGGAGATCAACACAGCGCATATCTTCTGCGGCGAGGTCCGGCGGGATGGACGGGCCGTCGGGTTTCACAGCCGGCCCGGCGGCGTGAACCCCGCGACCGTGTCGGAGACGGATGAAATCCGGCGGGACCGGCGGGTGCCGGGGGTCTATACCCTGCACCGGTTCCGGATCACCGAGCATGGGTTCGGCGGGATCAAGAGCCTGTCCACCATGTTCCCCGATCATTGCGACGCGGACGCGGTGATCGCCGCGATCCAGCACGCCTACCGGACGGGCACGCGGGAGGATCGGTCGTTCACCGGCCCATCCGGCCCGACCTGCATGGACACAACGGGCAAACCCTTCCGCATCCAAGGGTTCACGGCGACACAGGGGGGACGGGTCGTGGTGACAACCGCCTATCCGAATTGATGTATCTACGTGAGTCTGACGGCCGTCCGGTGGCGCGTGCCGCCGATGCCTCGGTGGAGAGCCGGACGTTGGCGGATTTCCTGACGCAGGACGTGCCCTGGCCCGACTATGCCGAGACGCTCACGGCCGCGGGCGCCGAGATCACGGGGAATGCCTATGCGGTGGGATTTGGCGTGGATACCGTGACCCTGACGCATCTGCATCTGCCGGATGCGCCAGTGGTCCGGGTGCCGCGCGCCCGCTTCGTGGCGGCCCTGAACGGCTGGGCCGCCTTCCTGCGAACCGGTTAGCCTTCCAGCGCAGCGACGCCTGGCAGGGTCTTGCCTTCCAGCCACTCCAGGAACGCGCCCCCGGCGCTCGAGACATAGGACATCGCGTCGATCACGCCGGCCTGGCGCAGGGCGGACACCGTGTCCCCGCCGCCGGCCACGCTGCGGAGCGCACCTCGCCCGGTCGCCTCGGCCACCGCCTTTGCCACAGCCACGGTCGCGGTGTCGAAAGGCGGGGTTTCGAAGGCGCCCAGCGGGCCGTTCCAGACCAACGTCTTGAGGGTCGGCAGGCGGGCGATGAAGGCGGCGGTGGAGGCCGGGCCGACATCGAGGATCATCATATCCGCTGGGACGTCCGCGACAGCGACGGTCCGGGTCTCCGGGTTGGGCATGAACTCAGCGGCGACAACGACATCGGTCGGCAGCACGATCTCGCACCCGGCGGCCTTGGCCTGGGTCAGGATTTCCAGCGCCGTGTCATGCATCTCGGCTTCCTGGAGCGACTTGCCGACGCCGATCCCCTGGGCCGCGAGGAAGGTGTTCGCCATCGCCCCACCGATCACCAGCACCTCGACCTTGCCGACCAGATTGCCGAGCAGATCGAGCTTGGTGGAGACCTTGGCGCCGCCGACGATGGCACAGACCGGACGGGCGGGACTGCCGAGGGCGGCGTGCAGCGCCTCCAGCTCCGCCTGCATCAGGCGGCCGGCATAGGATGGCAGCAGGTGCGCCACGCCCGCCGTGCTGGCATGGGCGCGGTGCGCGGCGGAGAAGGCGTCGTTCACGAACAGGTCGGCCAAGGCGGCAAGCTGGGCGGCGAAGGCCGGATCGTTCTTTTCCTCGGCCGCGTAATAGCGCGTGTTTTCCAGCACGATCACGTCGCCATTCTTCATGGCCGCGATCGCCTGTTCGGCCGGCGCGCCCACGCAG
>CANJSR010000001.1 GCA_947476855.1 Acetobacteraceae bacterium | reverse complement strand
GCGGACGGCCAGGCATAGCGAAGGCACAGATGGCTGACCGGCTGATGGCCGAGGCCGCCGACGCCATAGCAATTCCGAACGATGATGCTGCACCAGGGAACCGTGGTCTGGTTGATCGCAGACAGCGCCCGCACACCCCAGCGGATCACGGCACTGCTCTCGGCCTTCAGACCCACCTGGAAGCCGGGGCAGTCGACCAGATGCACGATCGGCAGATGGAAGGTCTGCGCCATGTCGACGAAGCGGATGATCTTGTTGCAGGCATCCGCGTTCCAGGCCCCGCCCTCAAACAGAGGGTCCCCGGCCATCAGCGCAACCGGCCAGCCGTCCAGGCGCGCAAAGCCGGTGATGATGGAGCGGCCGAACATCCGGCCCTGCTCAAAGAAGCTGCCCTTGTCGACGACCGCCTCGATGATGCGGCGCATGTGGTAGGCCTGCTTCTTGACCCGCGGAATCGCCGTCATCAGCGATTCTTCCCGCCGGCCCGGATCGTCCCACCCGCGCACCCGCGGCGGCACGTCATGAACCGAGCTGGGCAGATAGGACAGGAACCGGCGGGCGGCGTCGAACGCCTGCTCCTCGGTATCGACCGCATGGTCCACCGCGCCGCAGGAAAGCTGGATTTCCCAGCCGCCGAGTTCCTGCTTGGTGCGCGGTTCGCCGAGCCGTTCCACCACCGGCGGGCCGGCGACGAACACCGCGGCCATTTCCTTGACCATCACGGAATAATGCGACGCGACGAGTCGAGCGGCGCCAAGGCCGGCGACGGAGCCGAGACCGAGGCCGACGACGGGCACGGTGGCCATCTGGTTCGCCACCAGGTCAAACGAGGTCGTCTCGCTCAATCCACCTGGCAGGTTCGCGCGCCCGGTCGTCTCGATCGTCTTGACCGAACCGCCGCCACCCGAGCCCTCGATCAGGCGGATGATCGGCATGCGGTACTCGGTCGCGATCTGCTCCGACATCTTGGGCTTGCCCTTGATGGAAGCGTCCGCCGATCCGCCGCGCAGTGTGAAGTCGTCACCGGCGATCACCACCGGGCGCCCATCGACCAGCCCGCGTCCGAACACGCAGTTACCGGGCATGAACTCGGTGATGTTGCCCTTGAGGTCGTACGACGCCTTGCCGGCGATGCTGCCGATTTCCTTGAAGGTGCCAGGATCGAGCATCTGGTCGATCCGTTCCCGCACCGTCAGGCGGCCGCCCTTGTGCTGGCGTGCGACCCGCTCCTCACCGCCCATCTGTCGGGCAATGGTCTGGCGGAGCCGCAGTTCCTCCAACTCCGGCTCCCATCCGACCGGCGCTGCCTTGGTCGTCTGGTCGGAGGTCGCTTGCGGGCGAAGCGGCGGGCTGTCGTCGGTCATGCGTTTCCTGTCCTTGGCTATCCGAAAACCGGCCAGCCACGAAGGCTGATCGGTGGTCCGCAGCGATTCCAAATTTCCTCGGCCGTGTTCCCGGCCTTCAGGCGCAGCGCGGTCTCGCCCATCAAAACCATGTCGACGGTCGAACCGGCGCCTGGATCAGTGTTCGGTACGACATAGGAGAAATAGTGTCGATCGTACCGTCCTTGGGTCTGGGAGCGCGCGGGGGTCACGATCATGGGACCGATGATCTCGAACCGGCGCCCATCATCGTGGCACCAATGGCCATCGATGGCGTCCGCTCGGGCGACGCCAGGCAACAGCAGGACCGCCACGATCAACCCAATCAGTTGGCTTCGCGCTGGTCTCACCTTGGCTGCCGCCCACCCCTTTATCAACTCGGCGGGAACGCTATGGCGGATTGCCGCGCAACGCAACGGGCGCGCCACGGAGAACGTGATCACGGGTCGTGCCGCCGCGCCTTGTGTTCGATGATCCGCGTGAACAGGGCGAGTTGCCCCTGGGTCGTCTCCTCCCACCCGAACTGTTCGGCATAGGCGCGCGTGGCCGGTCGGGGTGCCTGGTCCTGGAGCAGGCGACGCACGCCGCGGGCGATGCCGGACGGTGTGTTTTCGTCAGTGATCACACCGGCTTCGATCCCCCGCACGACCTCCGGATTGCCCCAGATGTTGCTGGCGACGACCGGCGTGCCGCAGGCCATCGATTCGAGCAGAACGTTCGCCCACCCCTCCCGCGAGGACGACAGCACCGAGGCATCCGAGGCGCCATAGAGGTCCGGCAGTTCGGCATGGGGGCGGGACCCCACCAATCGGACCCTGTCGGCCAGGCCATGGCGGGCGATCAGGCCCAGCAGGTTTTGCCGCTCCGGCCCCTCTCCAGCGATGACGAGATCGTATCCCGGCAGGTGCGTCATCGCCTCGATCGTCCGGTCGTGTCCCTTGCGCCCGATCAGCAGGCCCACCGAAACCAGTGTTGGCCGCTGGAACCCGAGCCGGGCGCGAAGCGCTTCCCGATCCACGGGAGGGCGAAACAGGTCGGTATCGACGCCGTTCCGCAGCACCGTCACTTTTGAGTCTGGCGCGCCGAGCGCGACCAGAGCGTCCTTCAATGCCGCGCTGACCGTGATCATGGCGGCGGAGCCACGGATCGCCTGGCCGATCAGCATCCGCGGCAGGCGATAGCGTGGGATCAAGCTGACATCGGTGCCGCGCGCGGTGACGACGACCGGCAGATTGAAGGTCTGGCCGAGCCAGACCGCGGCGACACCGTCGGGATAGAAGTAATGGGCGTCGATGGCGTCGATCGGTCCGATTTCCGCCAGCAGGCGCCGCAGCACGGGGACCATGGCGCGATAGAGAAGGAACGGCGCCAGCGTCATCCCGATCTTCGGCACGAGGGGATAGCGCGGATGCAGGACGCGCAGACCGTGCCGCGTTTCCTCGGGCGGCGTTGCGGCGATGCGTGCCCAGTCACCATGGCGCGGGTTCGTGGACGGAAACCACGGCACCGGCGCGACAACGATGCTGCTCGCCTGACCGCTCGCGACCAGATGGCGCAGGCGGTTTTCGACGAACACACCGTGGTTCGGCCGCGTGGCGCTGGGGTAGAGCGTCGAGAAGGTCAGCAGGCGCAACGCGGTCTTATCCAATTCCCACTCGATCGGCGCGCCCTGGCTACCGGCTCAGGCCGCGATATCCCGTTGCACCTTCGGGTCGTAGTTGGCATCGGTCCACTTGGCGATCCAGCCCTCGTACGAAATGGGCTCCCACCGCGGCGCATTGTCGGGGCCGGTGCAGGTTGGCAGGCACTCGATCCGCGCATCGAGATGCGGCGCCATGAAGAACGGGACGGCGTAGCGATGCCGCCCGACCGGAGGCAGCGCGCGATGGGGTGTCGACTTGAACCGCGCATTGCTCCAGCGGCGCAGCGTATCCCCGGCGTTGACGGCGAACGATCCGGGCACCAGCGGAACGTCGAGCCACTGCTTGTCGGGCATCCGCACCTGAAGACCGGCGACCTCGGACTGCGGAAGGAAGGTCATGAAGTTGGCGTCGGTATGGGGGGCGATGCCGAACTGATTGGTTTCGGCGGGCACCGGCGGGTAATGCGACAGGCGCAGGTTCGATTGGCTGTCGACGAAGGACGGCAGGAAAAACCCGGGATCAAGGTCCAGAGACACGGCGACCGCCGGCAGCAGGCGGTTGGTGAAATCGTCCATCAACCGATAGTAGGCGAGGATGTTCTCTCGGAACCCGGGCAAGGCGGCCTCGGTCGGCCATTGGTTCGCACCGGCGAAACGGCGGTTCATCGCGCGCATCGGGTGGTCGGGCGCACGCTCCCGCTTCATGAAGAACGCTTCGTTGAGGTCCGGCTTGTCGTTGTCGTTGACGTCCGAGGTCCAGACGGCATAGCGGCCGAGCGACATGTAGCCGTTGTTGTGCTCATTGAGTTTCAGGGCGGCCTTGGCATCCATCGGTTGGTCGTGGAACCGCCTGGCCTCCGCGAAGATACCGGCGATCGATTCTGCCGGCACGCCGTGCCCGGTAATGATGAAGAAGCCGACCTGTGTCAGGGCGTCGTGGATTTCCCGCGCGGTCCGGTGCAGCGAACCGGCTCCTCCGGCCAGGTAGTCCTGCAGGTCGATCACGGGAATGGCGTTGGTCATGACGAGCCCCGAATGATGCCGATCAGTCAGGATGACGAACGGACAGGCCATCGGTCAAGCCGCCTACCGGGCCGGTCGGTGGCGTGCTACCATTGGCCATGGATTTGCTCTCGTCATCGTCGTGGCCGGGATCGCATCATCGTTCGCTTGGCGGGACGGCTACGCGGCCCGCCGGCAATGGCCGGCTACACGATGGGAGCGCCTTGCCGGGACGGAAGGCCTGGTCTTCGCGGGGCCAGTCGTGATTTCAGCCCGCGCCTTCTGGACGGTCGCGGCTGGATCGGGCGTGATCCTGGAGGAGCGGCTGGCGCCTCCCGGCCCCGATGAGTGTCTGGTTCACGCGCTGGCCAGCGGCGTATCCAGAGGCACCGAGTCCCTGGTGTTTCGCGGCCATGTGCCGGCCAGCCAGCATGAGACCATGCGGGCACCACTGATGGGTGGCGTGTTCCCTTTCCCGGTCAAGTATGGCTACGCCGTCGTCGGCGTGCGGGATGCCGGGCAGCGGGTTTTCGTGCTGCATCCGCATCAGGATGTGTTCGTCGCGCCGACGGGGATGTGCATCCCCGTACCGGACGCCGTCCCCACCGCGCGGGCCGTGCTCGCGGCCAATCTGGAAACCGCCATCAACATCTGCTGGGACGCGGTACCTCTGATGGGGGAGAGAATTCTCGTTATCGGAGCGGGCGTCGTCGGGCTTCTGACCGGTTCGTTGCTGGCCCGCGTCCCGGGTGCTCGGGTCACGATTGTCGATATCGACCCCGGCCGAGCTGCGCTGGCGGAGCATTTTGGCTGTGACTTTGCGCTGCCGGAAGCGGCGCCGGACAACCAGGAGCTCATTGTGCATGCATCGGCCTCGGAGGCCGGCCTGCGATTGGCCTTGTCCCACGCGGCGTACGAGGGACGGATCATCGAGGCAAGCTGGTACGGGGACAATGCCCCCGTGGTGCCGCTGGGCGAAGCGTTCCACACCGCCCGCCTGCGTATCATCGCGTCTCAGGTCGGCGCGGTCGCCGCGCCCATGCGCGGGCGACGCACGCACGCGGAGCGGATGGCGATCGCCCTCGATATGTTGGCGGACCCCACCTACGATGCGCTGTTGGAGGGGCCGACGCGATTTGACGACCTGCCAGCGCGAATGCCTGATATCCTGCGCCCGGGCGGCTTGTGCCACGTCATCACATACGGAAACGAATAGATGTTCAGCCTCACGGTCAGCGACCACGTCATGATCGCCCACAGCTTTCATGGCGCGGAATTCGGCCCGGCGCAGCGCCTGCATGGCGCGACGTTCGTGATCGAAGCGGAGTTCCGGGCACATAAGCTGGATCGCCTCCAGCTTCTGGTCGATATCGGGCTGGCCAAGGTCGAGCTGCGCCGCGTCCTGGACCAGCTTGACTACACCAATCTCGATGAAAATCCCATGTTCCGTGGCATCAATACGACAACCGAATACATCGCCTATCATATCCACGGCCAGCTCGCCGCCGCCTGTCACGAAGGCAAACTCGGGGAAGGCGGACGGGCAGTCAGCGGGATCAAGATCACTCTCCGCGAAAGCCCGAATGCCTGGGCGGCCTACGAATCCGACCTGGGCTGACCGATCACCGACAAGAAGGAAGCGACCCCAATGCCAGCCGTCACAGTTGAAGATCGCGGCCCGATCTCGATCATCCGTATCGCTCGTCCCGACCGCCTGAACGCGATCAGTCAGGCGGTGGCGGTGGAGATGCAGCAGGCATTCAAGGAATTCGACGCGAACCCCGAAAAGCGTGTCGCGATCCTGAGCTCGGTGGGCGAGCGGGCATTCTCCTCGGGCGCGGACGTGACGGACCTGCCGGAGCTTTGGCGGGCCATTCCGACCATCGGCTTCAACACGGACAAGCCGATCATCGCGGCAACCACGGGCTGGGTCATCGGCGGCGCGATCGTCATGGTCATGATGTGCGACCTCATGGTCTCGACCGAGAGCACGACGTTCTACTACCCCGAGGCAAAGCTCGGCACGACCGCCGGTGGCATCAGCTCCCTCGTATCCCGCATGCCACACAAGCTGGCCATGGAGATCATGCTTCTCGGCTCCAAGGTTGGCGCCCAGCGGGCCTATGACGTGGGTTTCACCAACCGCGTCGTACCGAACGGCCAGCATGAAGCCGAAGCGTTGAAGATGGCCGAGGAACTGCTCGACTCCGCCCCGCTGGTCATCGGCGCGCTCAAGCGTCTCGTCAGCGAGGTCATGCCGCTCGGCCCGATCGAGCGCATGGTCGGCATCAGCCAGACGCTCGCCACCGTTCGGCAATCCGAGGACATGCGGGAAGGCATCCAGGCCTTCAAGGAAAAGCGCAAGCCCACATTCCGTGGCCGCTGACGGAGCCACAACGATGCTGACGGCGAAATTCCGATGCCCCGAATGCGGCGGGCCGTTGTCCGAGCGACAGGACGCGCTCGTCTGTCGGGCGTGCGGTTCATCCGTTCCCGTGCGCGAAGGCATCGCGGATTTCGTGCGTGGGCGTTTCGATACGATCCTGGATGTCGCCGCCTACGACCAGGAGCATGGGATCGACGACAAGCGCCCCAACCGTTTTTATGATCAGATCCGCTCCCAGGCAGGGGCGCGTTGGCCGGCCAGCCTCGGGTCCGTGCTTGAAGTCGGTTGTGGCACCGGACTTTTCTCTCGTGCGCTGCTGGCCGGGAATGAGGCGCGGGATGTTATCCTGACAGATGTCTCGGTTGGCATGTTGCGGGAATGCCGACACCACCTGACGCGGCTGGGTGTGCTGGAAGGACGGGACGTCGCATTCGCGACCTACAGCAGCAATGAAGCCTGTATCCGTGACGCGGTCTTCGACACGTTCATCGGCACGTCCGTCCTGCATCATATCCTGGATGTGCGGTCCTTTCTGGAGGACGTCTACCGTGGGCTGAAGCCAGGCGGTCGAGCGTTCTTCATAGAACCGGTTCGTCGGTATCACCAGGCAATGGCGCAGTCGCTCGCCGATATCGCGGTATATCTGACGGCGCGCGAAGGCGGCAAGACCGAGGGCTTTCAACCTTTGCTCAACTGGCTGGCCCAGCAGCGGCAGTCGCTGATGCACAAGGATGACCACAGTTTCCTGGAGAGGCTTGAAGATAAGCACCAGTTCATCCCAGAGGAGTTTGCCGATCTCGCGGGCAGCATCGGCTTCGCGACCGCGGAGGCGATTCCGTTCGGCAACGATCGTACTGGCCTGGGCACCGTGCAGCTCCTATGCGCCGAACTTGGTATCGCCCAGCCCTTCCGAGATGTCATCGGCACGATGATGCCGGCCGTCGGCAACCGCTTCATGAAACTCCTGGGTCCATCGGACTGGGCGCCGAGCTTCCTGCTGTGGGTGACGAAGGGCCATGGTCCGTCGGTACACACGTTCCAGACCCAGCCAGACCGTTCTCCGACGCGGCCCGTTGGGCCGAACATGGGTGGGGTCGCGCCTCATTGGCAAATCCGGGTGGTCGCGAGTTCCAGTGCCCAGGGCACGGTCCTGGCGGTCGATGGATGGTACATCTCCAACGTTGATGTTGTCGGGATTCGTGTCACGCTGGACGGGACGGCGCAGGACGCGCCCCTGTGGTTGCCTCGGCCGGATGTGCAGCAGGCATTGAACCAACGAGGGCAGTACGCCGCGTGGAACGCACTGTGCTGTGGGCTCGCGGAACAACTGGCGTTCGGCGGTGTCAGTTCCGTCGACGGGGAACACGGGCTGCAAGTGGACGTTGTCCTTGCAGGCGGCGTGGTCGCGCGTCTGAAGGGTCCCGATCGGATACGGTTGGGAGAGACGGCGATGTTCTCGGGATAGACTTGGCCCGCGTCGGATAGAGGTGTGCGTTTGCCGAGGCCAGGCCGGCCGTGCGTTGGCGACCGACCTGGGCCACGGGCTGTTCAGTCGATGAACGCACCGCCGTTGACGTCGAGAATTTCGCCGGTCGTGAAACCCGCCTGTTCTCCCGCCAGATAGGCCACCGCGTCCGCCACTTCCTCGGCTCGCCCGAGACGTCCAACCGGCAGCAGCGTCTTGAAGACATCGGGAAGGTTCGTGGTCATCGCCGAGGCGATTGGACCCGGTGCGACACAATTCACCGTGATATTGTCAGCCGACAGTTCCTTGGCCAGAAAAAGCGTGATCGCGTGTACGCCTGCCTTCGCCGAACCGTAGGCGACGTTGCCGGCGCGATCCTGCTCCGATCGGTCGATCCAGGGGCGTGGATTGCCGCCGTTCTTCGCGAGCAGCGATCCGATGTTGATGATGCGGCCGTAGCGCGCCTTGCGCATCGCCGGAATGACAGCCTGGCAGGACAGGAACACGCCCTTCAGGTTGACGGCCATCACCCGATCCCACTCGGCTTCTTCCAGGGTTTCCGCGTTGCCCTGCGATACCACGCCGGCGACGGTAACCAGGATGTCGATCTTTCCGAATGCCTCCAACGTGCGGGCAACCATGGCCTGATTGGCGGCCTTGCTGGTAACGTCGGTCTGGACATCGATGACCCGGTGCCCGGCGGCCGTCAGTTCGGCTGCCACGGCGGCACAACCGCGCCGGCCGGCGAGGCAAAGATCAGCCCCCTCTTGTGCGAATCGCCGAGCGATCGCCGCTCCGATACCGCCTGCCGCACCTGTGACGATGGCTACCCGTCCCTGCAACCGCATGGTCTGTTTCCTCCTTACCTTGAATCCGGTTTAGCATGGCGGCCACAAACGGAGGAAACCCCGCCATGAGCAGCAGCACCCAGGCCCATAGCCCCTATCTGGCCGTCCGCGACGAGTGGTTGGCGCGTCGCACGGAGTCGATCATCGACCCCGGCCTGCCCATCGTCGATCCGCACCACCATCTGTGGGACCGCCCCGGCTGGCGCTACATGCTGGAGGATTTGCTGGCCGACTGCGCCACCGGCCACAACATCGTCGGCACCGTCTTCGTGCAATGCCGGTCGATGCACCGGGCCGATGGGCCCGAGGGCATGAAGCCCGTGGGCGAGACCGAGTTCGTGAACGGTGTCGGCGCCATGAGCCGCAGTGGCGGCTACGGTGCCACCAAGGTCAATGCCGGGATCGTCGGGCATGTGAACCTGAGCCTGGGCGCCGCGGCCGAGGAGGTTCTGGAGGCGCATATCCGCGTCGGCGGCGGCTATTTCCGCGGCATTCGCCACATCACCGCCTACGACCCTGATCCGTCGCTGCTGAACCCGGCCTACACCCCGCCCCCCGGCCTGATGTTCGACAAGACGTTCCGGGAGGGTTTCAGCAAGCTCGCGCCGCTGAACCTGACCTTCGACGCCTGGCTGTATCATCCGCAGATCGGCGACGTGACCGCGCTGGCGCGGGCATTCCCGAACACCGGCATCTGCCTGAACCATATCGGCGGGCCGCTGGCGATCGGCGCCTATGCGGGCAAGCGGGACCAGGTCTTCGCCGCCTGGGCCAAGTCGATCACGGAACTCGCGACCTGCCCGAATGTCGTCGTCAAGCTGGGCGGCATGGCGATGCGGATCAATGGTTGGGATTTCCACGAGCAGGCCGATCCGCCGTCGTCCGAGGCCCTGGCGGCCGCGTGGAAGCCCTATGTCGATCACTGCATCACGGCGTTCGGCGCCAATCGCTGCATGTTCGAAAGCAACTTCCCGGTCGACAAGGGCTCGTACGGCTACCAGGCCTTCTGGAACGCCTGCAAGATCCTGGCGAAGGATGCAACGCGCGCGGAACGGACCGATCTGTTCAGCGGCACGGCGTCCCGTTTCTACAGACTGGACATCTGAGCACGGGTGGGCGGCACACAACCGGAAGTCCGGTGCGGCGTCGCCCCGTGTTCGGCAGGGAAGTCCCCGCGGGCCAGCCGGTTGCACATGCAATAGTCACGCAGCCCTGGTCCGACTGCCTGCCGTGCGGTCCTGGACCAGCAGGTGGGGCATGAACCCAAAAAGGGGACAATCCGGCTTTGCGGGAACACATGCCACGCCGAACTTGTCAGGGCCTGCCCGCCGGGCTATGCGAAGCGCCTGATTGACTCCGATCAGAGCATGTAACCGCTGCATAAGGAACGGGACAATGACTAGGCTGGTCGCCGCGCTCACCTTGGCTTGTTTCGTCCCGCTGATGGCAGGCTGTGATGCCTCCACGGCCAATCAGGTGGCGGGTGCCCAGTTCGTTGCCGCGAACAGCAGCACGGTCATCATTGATATGGCGCCCAACAGCGCGGCCGACCTGGATCAGGCAAGGGCGATGGCAACGCAGAAATGCGCTCTGTTCGGCGGCAGCGGGGCTGTTCTGGAAAGCCTGAACATCATCGCCAACAATCGGGAGCGCGCCAGCTTTCTTTGCCGCTAGCCGAC
Organism: Acetobacteraceae bacterium; assembly: GCA_947476855.1. The sequence goes on along the minus strand of CANJSR010000001.1, from coordinate 39,676 downwards.
ACTGACGGAGCAATTTCGGCAGGCTTGACCAGGGGCCTCTTACTTCATGTCTGGTGTAGGAGTACCCGGCCCGGCGTACGCAAATCTCTTGCTCCTCGGGGCTGGGACCGGTAACTGCGCCTTCTAATTCTGCACAGGAGACCACAAGATGGCCTACAGGGTCGCCGTCGTCGGAGCCACCGGAGCGGTCGGACGCGAAATGCTGAAGACCCTGGTCGAGCGCCGCTTTCCGGTCAGTGAGGTTGCCGCGGTCGCATCGGGACGCTCAGCCGGCCAGCAGATCTCTTTCGGTGAGAAAGACATTCTCACGGTCCGCAACCTCGACACGTTCGACTTCACAGGCTGGGATATTGGCCTGTTCAGTCCGGGCGCGTCCATTTCGGCGGTGCATGCCCCCCGCGCGGCAGCACAGGGCTGTGTCGTGATTGATAACACCAGCCAATTCCGTATGGACCCGGACATCCCCCTGGTCGTTCCGGAGGTAAACCCACACCATCTGAGCCAATACAGAAAGCGCGGAATAATCGCGAACCCGAACTGCTCCACCATCCAGATGGTGGTTGCCCTTAAGCCGCTGCACGATGAGTTCCGGATCAAGCGCGTCGTCGTTTCCACGTACCAGTCAACCTCTGGCGGCGGGAAGGAAGCGATGGATGAACTCTTCCAGCACACCAAGGCGTCATTCGTGCACGAACAGCATCCGCACGAACAGTTCACCAAGGAAATCGCCTTCAATTGCATTCCCCACATCGATAAGTTCATGGACGACGGATCGACCAAGGAAGAATGGAAGATGGTGGTCGAGACGAAGAAAATTCTCGATCCGAAGATCGCGGTCCACGCCACCTGCGTGCGCGTCCCTGTGTTCATCGGCCATGGCGAAGCCGTGAACGTCGAATTCGAGCGACCCGTCACAGCCGGCCAGGCGCGCGCCCTGCTTCGCGAGTCCCCCGGTATCGAAGTCGTCGATGTGCGGGAAGACGGCGGCTACATGACCCAACTGGAGTGTGCCGGTGAGGATGCGGTGTTCGTGAGCCGTATCCGGAAGGACCCGACGGTCGAGAACGGGCTGTCGTTCTGGTGCGTATCCGACAACCTCCGCAAAGGCGCCGCGCTCAACGCCGTGCAGATCGCTGAGACACTGATCGCCCAGAACATGCTGCTTCGTCACGCGGCATGAAAAAAACCAGGTGAAGTCGGCTTTTGCCGGCCTCACCTGGCCGCGGTGGCAGACCCGGCTTGTCGCTACATGCCCAGCGCACGACGATAGACGTCGAGCATCGTCTCCAGCTCCTCGACCTCGGCGGCCTCCTGCTTCCTGATCCGAATCAACTGCCGAAGTACCTTGGGATCGAACCCCGCCGACTTTGCCTCGGCGTAGATATCCTTGATGTCGCTGCCAAGGGCTTTCCGCTCTTCTTCCAGGCGCTCGATGCGGTCGACTAGGCTACGCAGACGATCGACCGCAAGGCCCCCGGTCTGAAGTTCATCTTCGGAAATCGGCTTGGCCGCCATCAAACAGTCTCCAGGCACAAACAAGGCGGCCGGGCATAGCTTCCGGCCAAGTGCAGGTCAATGACCAGGGTTCGCCTTGGCGAAAGCGGCCTTCTGTTCAGCAGTTGCTTCCTTTTGGTACTTCGCCTGCCATTCCTTGTAGGGCATGCCATAGACGATCTCACGCGCCGCCGGATCAGTAAGGCCGAGACCCTTGGTTTCGGCCGCCTCCCGGTACCAGCGGCTCAGGCAGTTCCGGCAGAAGCCTGCCAGGTTCATCATATCGATGTTCTGCACGTCAGTACGCTCACGCAGGTGCTCCACCAGCCGGCGAAACGCGGCGGCTTCGAGTTCCGTCCGAACGGCGGCGTCCAATTCAGGTGCGGGCATGAATATCCTCCTTACTTGTGACCAGTAGATGGCGCGTCCGATGCCTCTTCGCCATACTGCCAGGGATGCCAGGAAGAAGGAAATCGCCGATGGCGGAGCGGGAGGAGTGGAACGACGCGCAAGCGAGGGTGGCATTAAGGAGGCTCTTTGACACCGCCGTCGCCGCGGCTGATCCACGCAAGGTCCTCGCGGCGCAACTCCCCCCCAAACCGACGCGGGGCCGCTGCATCGTGGTCGGCGGCGGAAAGTCAGCCGCCATGATGGCCGTCGCGCTCGAGGACGCCTGGCCCGATGTCAACCTGGAAGGCACCGTCGTCACGCGCCACGGACACAGCGTACCAACCCGCCGGATCGAGGTGATCGAGGCGTCCCATCCGGTCCCCGACGCCAACAGTGAGCGTGGTGCATACCGGCTTTTGGAGCGGGTCCAGGGCCTCGGGCCAGAGGACCTGGTGATCGCCCTGATGTCGGGGGGGGCCTCGGCCCTTCTGGCGGCCCCCGCCCCTGGCCTGACCCTGGCCGACAAGCAGGCCATAAATCGCGCCCTGCTGGCAAGCGGGGCGACGATCTCCGAGATGAATATCGTGCGGAAGCATCTCTCCGCGATCAAGGGCGGACGACTCGCGGCAGCCGCGGCGCCGGCCCAGGTGATTACACTGGCCATCAGCGACGTCCCGGGGGACGACCCATCCGTGATCGGGTCCGGCCCCACCGTGGCTGACCCTTCAACCTTCGCAGACGCGCGCGCCGTCATCGCCCGCTACCGCGTGACACCGCCCGCGGCCGTAACGGCCCGACTGCGGGACGACGGGGATGAGACCCCGAAACCTGGCTCTCTCCCACCGGAAGATTATCGAATGATCGCCACGCCGGTCATGGCGCTGCGGGCCGCGGCCGAGGCCGCGAGGGAAATGGGCCTGACGCCCCTCATCCTGGGCGATGCGCTGGAAGGCGAAGCGAAGGAGGTTGGCACCCTCATGGCAGGCATCGCACGGAGCATCCAGTCGCACGGATATCCGACGAGAACCCCCGCGCTCCTGCTTTCGGGCGGTGAGACCACGGTCACTCTTGGCGGCGGGCCCACAGGCCGTGGTGGCCGCAATACCGAGTTCCTGCTCGGCCTTGCCGTCGCGCTTGACGGGGCACCCGGCGTCTGGGCCATTGCGGGAGACACGGACGGCATAGACGGAATCGAGGACGTGGCCGGCGCGCTGCTCACCCCGGACACGCTTGCGCGCGCACGCTCTCGCGGTCTCGATCCTCGCACCATGCTGGCTGGCCATGACAGCCACACCCTGTTCGGGCTCATCGGGGACCAGATCGTAACAGGTCCGACGCTGACCAATGTCAACGACTTCCGCGCGATTCTGATCAACTGAAGGAGCAACGCCTCGTGGCCTCTCGCCCCAAGCTGCGCCGGCGTCGGCGTACAAAGATCATCGCAACGCTGGGTCCGGCGTCCGGGACAATGGAGATCCTGACACGCCTGTTCCAAGCCGGGGCAGACGTCTTCCGGCTCAATTTCTCACACGGCACGCATGAAGATCACGCGGCGCGCTTCGCCATGATCCGGGAACTGGAGGCAAAGTTCGATCGGCCGATCGGCATCCTTGCCGACGTCCAGGGACCGAAGTTGCGGGTGGGACGGTTCTCGGCCGGGCGCGTACATCTGCAGACCGGCCAGTCATTCCGGTTGGACCTGAATGCCACACCCGGCAACGCGCAGCGCGTGAATCTGCCCCACCCGGAAATCATCGAGGCCGCGTCCATCGGATCAAACCTCCTGCTTGACGATGGCAAACTGCGGCTGCGCGTCGTCCGCAAGCTCCCGGACGCCCTGGAAACCGAAATCGTCGTGGGCGGCCCGCTGTCCGATCGCAAGGGCGTCAACGTACCCGATGTCGTTCTGCCAATCCCCGCCCTGACCGCCAAGGACCGGGAGGACCTTGAATTCGCGGTCTCCCACGGTGCCAGCTATATCGGGCTTTCGTTCGTCCAACGGGCCGATGACGTGATAGAGGCGAAACGGCTGATCGACGGCCGCTGCTGGGTCATGGTCAAGCTGGAAAAGCCGCAGGCGCTCGACAACCTGGATGCCATCCTCGCGGAGACTGATGCGGTGATGGTCGCCCGTGGCGACCTCGGCGTGGAACTGCCGCCCGAGGAAGTCCCGCTGGCGCAGAAGCGTATCGTCCGCCTCGCCCGCTCCCTCGGCAAGCCCGTCGTTGTCGCGACCCAAATGCTGGAAAGCATGATCTCGGCCCCGGCGCCCACCCGCGCCGAGGCGTCCGACGTTGCCACCGCCGTCTATGATGGATCAGATGCCGTCATGTTGTCGGGCGAAACCGCCGCCGGACAATACCCGTACGAGGCGGTCAACATGATGGACCGGATCGTCGCCCGCGTGGAACAGGATCAGGCGTGGCGGGAAATGATCGATGCCTCCCGCCCGCCGCCGGAACCTTCCGCACCCGGCGCCATCGCCGCCGCGGCGGGACAGGTCTGCCGCACGATCGGAGCCAAGGTGATCGTGGCCTTTACCGCGTCGGGCAACACCGCGCTGCGCGTGGCGCGGGAGCGGCCGGAGGCGCCGGTGATCGGCATAACCCCCCACATGGACACGGCTCGCCGCATGGCGGTCGTCTGGGGCGTACACGCGATCGTCACACCCGAGGTACATTCGATGACAGAGGCCGTGGCGCGCGCCAGCCGAACCGCCGTGACGGAGGGATTCGCCGTTCCAGGAGAGGAGATCGTGGTGACCGCCGGTGTGCCGTTCGGCCAGGCGGGGACAACCAATGCTCTGAGGGTTGCCACCACGCGGTGACAGAGACGTGGTCGACCCGCGTGGATCACGGCGAATGGATTCCGCCTGATACCCGCGGTTCTGGTCCGCGCGCAGGTTGACAGCCGGCACCCTCGGCCACACCGTCAGGCCCGAGATAATTCCAGCGGGGGAAACCACCATGACACCGGCCCAGTACACGCAAGTGGATGTCCTGGTCGTCGGGGCAGGCAATGCCGCCGCCAATGCGGCACTCTCGGCGCATGAGGCCGGTGCCAGCGTCGCGATGCTGGAAACGGCGCCTCGCAATGCCCGCGGCGGTAACTCGGCCTTCACCGGCGGCGCCTTCCGCTTCGTTTACGACGGCGTGGACGACCTGCTGAAGCTTGCCCCGGATATTGCGGAACTCGACCTCGGCAGCATCGACTTCGGGACCTACACCGAGGGCCAGTATTTCGACGACATGGGCCGCCTGACAGAGTACCGCTGCGACCCCGAGTTGACCGAGGTGCTGATCGGCAACTCCTATGCCTCCGCTGTATGGCTTCGCAAGCATGGGGTGAAATTTCAGCCCGCCCTTGGCCGCCAGGCGTTCAAGGTCGATGGCAAGTTCAAGTTCTGGGGAGGCCTGGCGTGCCACATCCATGGCGGCGGGGAGCACCTGGTCGCCACGCTGCATGCCGCTCTGGAAGCGGCCGGCATCCCCGTGATCTATGAAACGACGGCGTTCGAGCTCCTGCATGATGACGCCCGCGTTCAGGGTGTCCGGGCACGCCACCGGGGACACGTCCTTGAGCTGCGCGCCAAGGCCGTCGTACTTGCCTGTGGTGGGTTCGAGTCCAACGCCGAGATGCGGGCTCGCTACATCGGTCCGAACTGGGACCTGGCCAAAGTCCGCGGCACGCGGTTCAACCAGGGCTATGGCCATCGCATGGCGATGGATATCGGTGCCGCGCCGGCAGGCCATTGGTCCGGCGCCCATGCGGTGCAATGGGACATGAACGCACCGCCGTTCGGCGACCTGACCGTAGGCGATCAGTTTCAGAAACATAACTATCCGTTCGGTGTGCTGCTCAACGCGCGCGGAGAGCGCTTTCTGGACGAAGGCAAGGATTTCCATAGCTATACCTATGCCGCCTACGGGCACGAGGTGATGAAGCAGCCGGGCCTGTTCGCCTGGCAGATCTTCGACTCCAAGATCAACCATCTGCTGCGCAGCGAGTATCGTATCCCACGCATCACCAAGGAAACCGCGGACACCCTGGAAGCCCTTGTACCGAAATTGACAGGCGTCAATCCACAGGCCGCCCTGGAGACCCTGCGCGCCTTCAACGCCGCGCCCCGGCCTGATGTCGCGTTCAACCCGAACATCCACGATGGACTCCGCACGACGGGCCTGCCCGTCGATAAGACAAACTGGGCGCAGAAGCTCGATACACCGCCATTCCACGCCTATGGCGTTACCGCGGGCGTCACCTTCACGTTCGGCGGCCTGAAGGTCACCACCGAAGCGCAGGTTTCCGACACCTCCGGTCTGCCGATCAACGGGCTCTTTGCCGCGGGGGAGATCGTGGGGGGACTGTATTACCACAACTACGGTAGCGGGACCGGCCTGGTCGCCGGTGTCACATTCGGCAGGATCGCGGGCGCCGGAGCCGCCGCGTTCGCCCAGGGTCGGTAGCCGGACAAGTATATCTCGATAGCCTGAATACAAACGCCGGAGGCCGTCACATCCGGTAAACATGGGAGTGAAACGATGGCTTGGATCAGATCAGCCGCGATTGCGGCGGCCGTTATGCTTGTTACCCCTGCCGCCGCCGACGCGGCTGCCTGCGCAAACCCGAAACAGATGGACGGCTTCAAGACCTGCGCGAACGTCGAGCAGGCCGAGAAAGAAGGCGCCTTGACCGTCTACTCACCCGAACCGGAAACAAACCAGGCGAAGCAGCATGCCCCGTTCATGCAGATGTTTCCCAAGATCAAGGTGACGTTCATCCGCCTTCAGACCGGCGCGCTGTATGCCAAGCTGATGGCCGAACGCCAGGCCAATGTCTTCCTGCCGGATGTCCTGTGGCTTTCCGACATGACGTTCGTGCTCGACTTCCAGAAGCGCGGCGGCTGGATGAAATATGAATCCCCGGAACTCGGCCCCTATCGGAAGGAACACAAAAGCAGCCCCGAAGGTCATTGGGCCTGGACCGCGATGATCGTCGCGGGCATCGCCTACAACCCGACACAGATCAAGCCCGAGGACGCTCCAAAGAGCTGGGCGGACGCGTTGAACCCCAAATGGCAGGGTGTCATCAACGCGAAGGTGTCCAACTCCGGCCTGCAGCACCTGACCTGGGCCATGCTCAAGGAACACGTCGCACCGGACTACTGGACCAAATTCGGGGAATTGAAGCCCCGGGCGTTCGACTCCTACGTGCAGCAATTCGACCGGACCGTGAATGGACAGGACCAGGTCATCCACACGGCACAGTACTCCGGCTACCTGCAGTTCAAGGCCAAGGGCGCGCCGATCGCCTTCGTCAACCCCACCGAGGGCGTAACCGCTGCCCCCTATCCCGCCGGCGTGGTCGACAAGGCGCCGCATCCGGAAGCCGCGAAGCTCTACATGGACTGGTTGCTGGGCATTCCCGGTCAGACCGCGTTCGTAAAGGCGAGTGCGCTCTATTCACCCCGGACAGATGTCGCCCCGCCGGACGGCGGTGACCCGATGACGTCCTTCAAGCTGCTGTCTCCGACTGATTGGGATGCATTCCTGAAGACACATCGTCAGTTCGTCGGTGAATGGGATCGCATGGTCGGCATGCGCTGACCTGGGCCGACCGGGTTCCGATCGGCCACCCCCACCGGACCGATCGGAACTGCTCCGTTCCAACATCAAGGGAGACCGGACCATGCATGCACGTCGATATGCAATCGTCCTGGCCGTGCTGGCCCTGGCTCTGTCAGCATGGTCAGCCGCTGCCTGCGAGAAGCCACGCCAGATGGACGGCTTCAAGACCTGCGCTGACGTAGACGCCGCATTTCGTGAAGCAGAGCTCGTCCACTATGCACCCGACACGGAAACGGCCCAGGCCCAGTACCTGGCCGAATTCCGGGCGATGTTCCCGCAGATCAAGACCAACTTCCTGCGCCTTCAAACGGGTGCGCTGTACGCACGCTTGAACGCGGAACGTCAGGGACGCACCTATGTTCCGGACACGCTGATCCTGACCGAGATCGGCTTTGCCCTCGATTTTCAGAAGCGCGGCGGGTACGCCCATTACCTGTCCCCGGAACTTGCGTACTACAAGGCCCACCAGAAAAGCACGCCGGAAGGCTACTTTACCTGGGACAACGAGATCATCGCGGGCATCGCCTATAATCCAAACTTCGTGAAACCCGAGGAAGTACCGAAATCCTGGAAGGACCTGCTGGATCCCCGATGGGCGGGATCGATCAACGTCAAACTCTCCACGTCCGGACTGCAGCACGCGGTATGGTACACATTGCGGGAGCGCTATGGCGCGGAGTACTGGACAAAGTTCGCCGAACTCAAGCCACGTGGCTTTGATTCCTATGTCCAGCAATACGACCGCACCGTGAGCGGGCAGGACCGGATGATCTCCACAGCTCAGTATTCTGGATATCTGATCGCCAAGGCCAAGGGCGCGCCCATTACCTTTGTCGTGCCCGAGGAAGGCCTCGGCGTTACGCCCGGTGTGCTCGGCGTCGTCGACAAGGCACCGCATCCGAACGTCGCCCGTCTGTTCCTGGATTGGTACCTCGGTGTCCCCGGTCAAACAGCGATGGCGAAGGCAACACTCAACTATTCGCCGCGCCCCGACGTACCGCCCCCGCCCGGCGGCCAGTCCATGGTAGGGGTAACGATGATGGTGCCAGGCGACTGGGAGGCGTTTCTCAAGAGCCACTCGCAGTACGTACGCGAGTGGGACCGGATGACCGGACTACGTTGACGGAAACGGCACGCTTCGACGGCACGAACCGTCGAAGCGTGAACACCGCCGCGACACAAGCGGTGGCAATGAATACCCAATGAGCGGGCCGCAGGCCGAAAGCCACCGAAAGGTTCGCCCCCAGCACACGCCAGGGGTCGACGCCGCTGGCAATCCCGTACCAGCCAAACTCAATCCCCATGGTCAGCAGACACGCCGCCATGGCAAGCAGAGGATAGGCGACAACCGACCGTCGCCACGTCTCGGGTAGCGCGCGCCACAACATCAGCCAAACGAACAATCCAGCCGCGAACACAGCTTCTGACACGTTCGCCTTGCTTTGAAGGGCGTAGTGCCAAAGCGCCAGAACCGCGATCGGATAGACCAGCCGGTGCAGCCGCTTCCAGGACTTTCCCATCCACCGGATCCAGGCGTCGGTGGAGGTTGTTGTCAGCGCGATCAACCCCACCAAGGCGACGAAGCCGATGGTCAGGTAGAAGCGCGTGTAGATCTCGGTCACCACGACGAGCAACGCGAATTTCTGCTCGACCACGTACAGCAGGAGGTGAAGGATGGCATACGCCGCGGCCGTCACCCCTACCATGCGACGCACGGTCAGCAACCGGCTCCAGTCCAGAAGCCGAGCGAACGGGGTGATGGCGAGGGCGACGAGAAGGAACCGCATGGCCCATAGCCCGCTCGCATGGATCACGTCGTTCACCGCGCGGCCGCCAAGGTCTCCGGCAATCCACCAGTAGCCGAACAGGATGCCCGGTATCGCGCCAAGCAGAAGCACCACCGCCTTTAGCGGCAGGAAGCGGCCGCGTCGGTCAAGCCAGGGCACTCGCACCGTCGTACACTCCTCAGGATTTCCGGGGACCAGGGATATGGGTTCCGCCTTCTGACACACCAACCGTCAAGGCGTTACGCGGCGGTGGCGCAAACAGGTCCGATCCGGCTTCCCCAATCCTGCCAGACCCGCTCTTGGGGCAACGGAAAAGATTGCCGTCTCCCGCGCTTCGGGACACAACCACGTCTCTGATCGCGGAAATCCTTGGATGTTGCCTGTTGTCGTCATTGCCGGCCGGCCGAACGTGGGAAAGTCCACCCTGTTCAACCGCCTTGCCGGTCGTCGCTCTGCCCTCGTCGCCGATACGCCAGGCGTCACGCGCGACCGCAAGGAAGCGGAAGCCATGCTGCGCGGCCGCGAGGTGCGCCTGATTGACACCGCGGGTTTGGAGGAAGCGGCGCCCGAGACCCTCGCGGGCCGGATGCGCGCCGGGGCCGAGACCGCTGTCTCCCAGGCCGACGTCGTTCTGTTTGTCGTTGACGCGCGGGCCGGCCTTACCCCGGCCGATCGCCATTTTGGCCAATGGTTGCGCCGCCAGGGTCGGAAAGTGCTGTTGATCGCCAACAAGGCGGAAGGCCGCGCATCAGAGTCGTCCGTGCTGGACGCCTATGCCCTGGGGTTGGGAGAGCCGATCGCCGTCTCGGCCGAACACGGCGATGGCATTTCCTATCTGATGTCCGAGATCGCGGACAGCCTGCCGGCCCTGCCGGAAAGCGACGATGCGGAACCCGAGGACGCGGTCATGAAGATCGCGATCGTCGGACGGCCAAACGCCGGGAAATCCACTCTCATGAACCGCCTGTTGAACGAGGACCGGATGATCACCGGCCCCGAGCCAGGCCTCACCCGCGACGCCATTGCCGTCGAGTTGTCCGACGCGGAGGGCCATCGCTACCGCGTCGTCGACACCGCCGGACTACGCCGTCGCGCTCGGATTGAGGAGGACCTTGAGAAGATGTCCGTCGGCGCCGCCATCGGCGCGCTGAAGATGGCGGAGGTCGTGATCCTGACGGTCGACGCGGTGGAGGGGATCCACGATCAGGACCTGCGCATTGCCCAGTTGATCGAGCGAGAGGGACGGGCCTGCGTTCTCGCCCTGAACAAGTGGGACGCGGTGCCGGACCGGAACGCCACCCGCAAGCTCATCCAGGAGCGGCTGGAAGACAGCCTGGCGCAGATGAAGGGCATCCCGGTGGTAACCATCTCGGCCCTGACCGGCGCGGGAGTCGAGCGCCTGTTGCCGACCGTGCGCAAGACCCATGAGGTCTGGAACACCCGGGTTCCGACCGGGGAGCTCAATCGCTGGTTCGAGCACGCGTTGGAGCGACACCAGCCGCCGCTGGTTTCCGGCCGCCGTCTGAAGCTTCGCTATATCACCCAGGCAAAGGCCCGCCCGCCGACCTTTGTTGCTTTCGGCACCCGCGCGGAACAAATGCCCGAGGACTACCAGCGCTACCTCGTGAACAGCCTGCGAGAGATGTTCTCCTTGCCTGGTACGCCCATCCGGTTGCAGTTGCGCGGCACCAAGAACCCGTTCGCGGACAGTTGACCCTGCCGTGATCTGGTGGATCGTTCTGCTCCGCGCCGTCATCGGCGCGGGTTTCGTCGTCACGGTCTCGACGGTCGCCGAATTGCTCGGCCCGTTCTGGGGTGGGCTGCTGGTGAGCCTGCCGATTTCGGCGGGCCCGGCCTTCGTGATGTTGGCGATGGAACAGGACGCGGCCTTCATCGCAGCCGGAGCCGTCGGCGGCCTGGTCGCCAACGCGGCCACACAGACCTTCATCCTGGCGGTGGTCCTGCTGGCCCCCCGCTGGCGATGGCCGTTCGTGCTCCTCGGCGCGATCGTGTGCTGGTTCCTCACAGTCGGACTGCTGCGCCAGTGGGAGTGGTCCCTGGCAACCGCCGTCTTGCTGAATGTCGTGATCATCGGCGTCTTCGTGCCGCTCACGCGGCCCGCCCTCCGCGCCGGCCTGCCGACAAAGCGCCCCGCGGGCCGGCGTTGGTATGAACTTCCCCTTCGCGGCCTGATGGTTGGCGTCCTGGTGGCCACCGTCGTGACGGCAAGCACCTGGATGGGCCCAACCCTGACCGGCATGGCAGCGGTTTTCCCGATCATGCTCAGCGGACTGGCGTTGATGGCCCTGCCGAGGATGGGAGGTGTCGCGTCGGCTGCCCTGTTCGCCGGTACGATGCGCGCGATGCCGGGCTTCGCCATTGCGCTGGCCGTTCTGGGCGCGACCGCCAATCATGTGGGGGTATGGTGGGGCATGGCGACCGCGCTTCTCGCGCAACTTGGCTTTTCCGCGGTATTGCTGGCGATGCACCGACGGCGGCGGTGACGCTCAACAAGACCCCCGGGGTCCTATGCTTGGTCCGGTGCGACTCTACGCCACAGGCTTGGGAGCAGACCAGACACCCGGCCGAACCGCCGCCGCGATGATCGAGCCATAAGCGGTGATGCCAACCGCGACGGCGATGAAGTGACCATCCAGTCCGAAGCCAAAATGCCGCCCCAGAAGCCAGCCGCCTCCTACCGCCAGGCCGATACGGGACAGTCCCGCCACAACCGGCCAGCGCATGCGGGCCGCGCCAATGGATGCGAAATAGAGCGCCATTCCCACGCCGAATCCCGCGCAAGCCGGCGCGATGAATGTCAGGGCTCGGGCGGCAATCGCCACCACGGCTGGATCAGAAGAGAATACGGTCGCGAAGCCGTATGGAAACACGGAGACTGTCAGCCCGACCGAGCCAGCCACCGCCAATGCCAACAGTCCACCTGTCCATGCGGTCCGCCGAGCGGTCACCCAGTCTCCTGCTCCGACCGCCTGGCCGACCAAGGCGGTCAGGGCCGACCCAATCCCGAAGGCGAGAGGGATCATCAGGAACTCGAGCCGCGCGGAAATCCCATAGCCCGCCACCGCCGCCGGGCCGTGCGCCGCGATCTGCGCGGTCACCATGATCGTGGTCAGGTTGGCGATCGCGGCCATCATCGAGGCCACCAACCCCACCGAAAGGATGCGTGAGAACAGAGCCGCGCGTGGACGGACCATGAGGATCGGGACAAAGCCCGCCGCCCCCCGGAGCACTGGGATCGCCATGGCGACGGTGGAGGCAAGGAAGACGAAGGCCACCGCCATTCCCGCCCCTTTGAGGCCGAAGCCGCAGGGCTCCATCAGGAACCAGGCGAGGATCGGGCTCACGAACCCGCCCACGGAAAGGATGCGGCTGGCCAATCCGTGCCGCCCGCCGCCGCGCAGAACCGAGGCGAGGGTATTCGTGAGCCAGACAGGGATCGCGCCGACGCCGAACAGCCAGAACGCATAGGGTGCGGCCTCGGCGGCCGTCTCTGGGCCAGCGATCAAGCCGAAGAGCCAATGCGGCATGCCGGCAAGAAGGACCGCGAACAGGATCCCCGCTATGCCAGCAATCACCAGGGCGTGGAGCACCAGGGCCGCGGCCTGGTCAGGCTGCCTGGCGCCCAGGGAGCGTGCGACGGCGGAGACGACCCCACCGCCCATCGCCCCGGCGGAGGCCATCTGCATCAGCAGGGCAAATGGCAGAACGACGGCCCACGCCGCCAGGGCCGCGGTACCCTGGCGAGCGGCGAGCCAGGTTTCGACCAGTTGCCCAATGACCTGCAGCGCGACGACCAGGGTAGTCGGGGCCGCGAGGCTGCCGATCCGGCGGAGGAGAACCGCGTGGGTTGGTGTCGTCACGTTGGTGTTCAATGCAAGACAATGATCAGCAGCACGCCGAACACCACCAGTACCAACCCTGCGACATCACCTGGCTTCAGGGTCTCCTTCAGGTAGAAGCGGCTGAACAGCAACGTGAAGACGATCTCAACCTGACCGACCGCGCGCACCAGCGCGACATCGGCGATGGCGAAGCCGGTGAACCAGCAGGCCGAACCGCAGGCGGAAAGCGTGCCCACCCACATGGACGTGCGCCAGCTTGTGAACGCCTTCTTGAGTTCCGCCGGTTCGCGCCAAAGCAGATAGGCACCCTGCATCATGATCTGCATGCCATTGGTAACCACCAACGCGAACAATGCCCGGACGACGAGGCTTTCGCCGGGCAGGGCAATGTTCGCCAGTTTGATGAATACCGTGGTGAATCCGAAGATCAGGCCGGAACTGAGGCCACACAGAGCCGCCGGCTGGATGGTCGCTTGAATGAGCGACGCCGCATTCAGCCCTCGTCCCGCGAGCGACAGCGTCATCACGCCGATCAACCCGACGACAATGCCGATCCAGGCGAAGGGGTTGAGGACCTCTCCCAGGATGACCATCGCGATGATCGCGCTCTGCACGGTTTCGGTTTTGGAGTAGGCGGTGCCGACGGCGAAGTTCCGATAGCCGAAGGACATGATCAGCAGGTTCGTGGCCAGAATCTGGAACAGACCGCCGGCGGCGCACCACATCAGGAAGGTGGGATTCGGCGTGGGTACGGGCTGTTCCGTCACGGAAAGGGCAATCGTGAACAGGACCAGCGCCATGGGCGCGCCATAAAGGTAGCGCACGAAACCGGCTGCATTGACAGACATCTGACCGCGCAGTTTCTGCTGCATGGCCGTACGCCAGCATTGAAACAGCGCGGCCGTGACCGCGATGGGTATCCATATCGGCATGAAGGCGTTCCCGGCAAGGTCGTGATCCGGCGGGATGGGCGTGCCGGGGGTGCGCGATTTGTCGGATTAACACGCCGTCATGTGTTCAGCCATGCCCGGACGGCAGATCAGCCCGAGCCCGCCGGGAACGCGGACTCTCCGCCAGCCTTCAGACGTTGAAGCGGAACAGCAGAACGTCGCCGTCGCGGACGACGTATTCCTTGCCCTCGACCCGCATCTTGCCGGTTTCCTTGGCGCCGGCCTCTCCGCGGCAGGCGACATAGTCCGGATAGGCGATGGTTTCGCAGGCGATGAAGCCGCGCTCGAAATCCTTGTGGATCACGGCGGCGGCCTGCGGTGCCTTGGTGCCCTGGGTGATGGTCCAGGCGTGGGTCTCTTTCGGCCCGCAGGTGAAATAGGTCAGCAGGCCCAACAGATCGTACCCGCTGCGGATCACGCGATCCAGGCCGCTGTCGTGCAGCCCCAGCCCTTCCAGGAACTCTACCCGCTCGGTTTGCGGCAGTTGGGAGATTTCGGCCTCGATAGCGGCGGAAACGATCACGACGCGGGCACCCTCAGCCTTGGCCTTCTCCTCGACCTTGGCTGAGAACGCGTTGCCGGTCGCGGCCGAGGATTCCTCGACATTACAGACATACAATACGGGCTTTGAGGTCAGCAGTTGCAGGCGGCGGACCGCTTCCTCCTGCCCATCGGGGATCGCGGTGCGGGCGGGGCGGCCGTCCTGCAGCGCCTTCACCAGCGGTTCCATGATCGCGACGGCGGCGATGCTTTCCTTGTCCCCGCCGCGGGCGCGCTTCTGCGCGGTGTTCAGGCGGCGCTCCAGGCTGTCGAGGTCGGACAGCATCAGTTCGGTCTCGACCACGTCGGCATCGCGCAGCGGATCGATGGAGCCTTCGACGTGGGTGACGTCGCTGTCCTCGAAGCACCGCAGGACGTGGATGATCGCGTCCACCTCCCGGATATTGGCCAGGAACTGGTTGCCCAGGCCTTCGCCCCGGGACGCGCCGCGCACCAGGCCGGCGATGTCCACGAATTCAAGCGACGTCGGGACGACCTTGATGGACTTGCCGATCTCGGCGAGCACATCCAGACGCGGATCGGGCACGCCGACGCGGCCGACATTCGGCTCGATCGTGCAGAACGGATAATTTGCCGCCTGGGCCGCGGCGGTCGCGGTCAGCGCGTTGAACAGGGTCGACTTGCCCACGTTGGGGAGGCCGACAATGCCGCAATTGAAGCCCATCTATGCGCCTTCCTTGGTCAGCAGCGCGACCTTGGTCATGAAATCCGCGGGCTTGCCGCCCGCCAGCAGAGGCGCGGCATCCGCCACGGCATCCAGCAAACCGACGAGCCAGTCGCGGTCGTCCTTGCCGAAATCACCGAGAACGTAGCCCAGGACGCGGTCCTTGTCGCCGGGATGACCGATGCCCAGCCGCACGCGCCAGTAGTTGGGAGAGCCCAGCGACCGATCCATGGACCGAAGCCCGTTATGGCCCGCCGCCCCGCCACCCTGCTTCACCCGCATCTTGCCGGGCACCAGGTCAAGCTCGTCGTGGAACGCGACGATGTCCTCGACCGGCAGCTTGTAGAACGCGGCCGCTGGCTGCACCGACTCGCCGGACACGTTCATGTAGGTCATCGGTTTCAGCGCCAGGATTTTCGGGCCGCCAATCGTGCCTTCCGCCACCAGCCCCTTGAAGCGCTGCCGCCACGGGGAGAACCCGTGGCGGTGCGCGATGACGTCGAGCGCCATGAAGCCGATATTGTGCCGGTTGCGGGCCATCCCCGGCTCTGGATTACCGAGGCCGACCCACAGTTTCATCCGGATCAGCCCTTCTTGGCGGCGGCCTTCTTGGCCGGGGCCTTGGAGCCACCCGCCTGGGCCGTCTCGGCCGCGACCTCAACCTTGGCCGGCGGCACGACGGTGGCGACGACGAAGTCGGTACCGACCAGCGGGCGTGAGTTCTCGGTGCCCTTCAGGTCGTGCCAGCGGACGTTGTCGTTGAAATCCAGCGGCGCCATGTCGGCGGTGAACTGCTCGGGGATGTTGTCCGCGTCGCAGACCACGTCGACCGCGTGATGCACGACGTTCAGCACGCCGCCGCGCTTCAGGCCGGGGCTGATCAATTCATTGTCGAAGTGCACAGGCACCGACACCTTGATCCGCTCCCCAGGCACCAGGCGCTGGAAGTCGACATGCTCGGGCGCGTCCGACACCGGGTGGAACTGCACGCCGCGGATCAACGCGCGGATCGTGCCTTCACCGGCCGTGATCTCATACAAGCGGGACTGCCAGCCGCCGCGATGCAGTTCGCGCACGATGACCCGAGGGTCCAGCGCGAGCAGCGTCGGCTCCAGATGTCCGCCATACACCACCGCGGGCACCTTGCCCGCCCGCCGAGTCGCCCGCGCCGCCCCCTTACCGGCTCGCAGACGGATCTCGGCCTCGATTCCTACTACATTGGCCATGATCTGCTCCTGAATGACAAAGCGCCGGCCTCCAGGGGTGCCGGCGCGGGCGGGCATTTAGCTCACGTAACCCCGCGGAGCAAGACATTCCCCGTGGGCATTCCCCGTGGGTGCGGGTGCGTGTAGAAGCCGCTCATGCCTCGCCACATCCCGTCCAATCATCCCGCCCCGACCCTGATCACCACCTCGGCCGCCCTGGCCGAAACCTGTGCGCGCCTGCGGCAGGAGCGGTTCGTAACGATCGACACCGAATTCATGCGAGAGAAAACCTACTGGCCGGAGCTCTGTGTCGTCCAGTTGGGGGGGGTGGCGGAGGTCGCCGTCGTGGACGCACTGGCCGCGGGCATCGACCTTTCGCCCTTGGGCGCCCTGCTCGCCGATACGACGGTCCCGAAGGTGTTTCATGCCGCCCGCCAGGATGTCGAGATTTTCGTGCAGTTGTTCGGCGACACACCACGCCCGCTGTTCGACACGCAGATCGCGGCGATGGTGGCCGGCTTCGGAGACCAGGTAGGCTACGACTCGCTCGTCTCCGGCCTGACCGGCGGAACCATCGACAAGGCACATCGGTTCAGCGACTGGGCGGCACGTCCCCTCTCGCCGGCCCAGATCACCTACGCGGCCGCTGATGTGACGCATCTGCGCGATGTGTATGAGAAGCTGTGCGACCGGCTGGCGGCCGACGGTCGGCTCGACTGGGTCACCGAGGAGATGGCCGTCCTGCAGGACCCGGCCACCTATCGCGCCGATCCGGAGACCGCCTGGGAACGGCTGCGTCCCCGCGGCAACAACCGGCGGTTCCTCGCCATGGTCCAGGCCCTCGCGGCGTGGCGGGAACGTGAGGCCCAGCGCGTCAATGTTCCCCGCCAGCGTCTCGTGAAGGATGAGTCCCTGCTGGAGATCGCCGCGACCGCGCCCCGCACCGCCGACGAGCTGTCCCGCGCACGCGGGGTCACCCGCGGGTTCGCCGAGGGCCGCACCGGCGTCGCGCTGCTGGAAGTCGTGGAGCAGGTCCGCCGCCTGCCGGACGCCGATCTGCCCGCGCCTGCCCAGGCGCGTGACGGGGGACGCCCCTCCGCCGCGCTGGTCGCCCTGCTGAAGGTCCTGCTGGCCGGCAAATGCGAGGACAACCACGTGGCGCCCCGGCTGGTCGCCTCCTCCGACGACATCGACCGTCTCGCCACCGAGGACGAACCCGATGTCCCCGCGCTGCATGGCTGGCGCCGTGTCGTGTTCGGCAACGACGCGCTGGCGTTGAAACGGGGAGAGGTCTCGCTGGGTGTGGCGGGCCGAAAGATCCGGCTGATCCCGATCACCGGCTGAGCCGTTAACCACCGGTTTACCGTTTGCCGCGACAATGGGGGCTGCCCGTTGTTGCACAGGCGTACAATGTCGTCCTCCTCCCTGATCGATCTGTCCAAAGTTCGCGTCCTGTGCGTCGACGACGATCCGCTGATGCGGGCCGTGGTGCGCGCCGCCCTGCAAAAACGCGGCTGCCGCCACATCGAGCAGGCGCAAAGCGGCCACGAGGCCCTGGACCTGTGTGCCAGCCACACGTTCGACCTGCTGATCTGCGACTACCAGATGGCGCCCATGGACGGTCTCATGTTCCTCCGTGCCCTGTGTGACGCCGGGTATGGGGCGGGGTGGCCTGTCATCATGCTCAGCGCGGAAGGAAATCCCGCCACGATCGCCGCAGCGCAGAACCTGGGTATCAGCGCATGGGTCCCCAAGCCGATCTCTGTCATCCGCCTGATTGAACGGATCGGCGCCGTGCTTGGGCTGGGCAAGAGCGCGACAGGACCGATTGACACCGCCGGACCGGATGCGACGGCCGAGCGCTATCATACGCAGATGATGGCGGGGATCACGGCGCTTGAGGAAGTTCTGGCAACGCTGCCTTATCGGCAGCGCGACCTGCCCGCCCTGCTACGCGCCCTCCTCAACACGCTCCATCACATCGAGGACCTGGCCCGGACGCTTGGTTATGAGCTCGTGAGCACGCTTTGCGACCGGGCTGTGTCCCTGCTCCGCGCGGCGGAGCGGGACGGGGCGGCGCTGCGCCGGCTTCATGTCGAGATCGGTTCCGCGATCGGCTCCATCACCACCGCGATCCGACAGGTCGCGCGCAAGCGCCTGTTGGGCGATGGCGGGGTGGCTGGTCTGAAGCTGTTGAACGCGATCGATGACTCCGTGGCGCACCTCCGGGATGAATTGATCTCCGCCGCCCGCGCGCCACATTGACAAGAGCGGGAATCCCGAGCCGATCGTGCATCATCATCACGGGATCATGGCTTTGCGATCACATCCGCGTTGACACGGGCGGCCGCACCGCTATAACCCGCCCTTCCTCGGCGGCCAGGCATCCTGTCCGCTCGCGATGTGTTGGAAAGTCGTACTCATGTTTGCTGTGATCCGCACCGGCGGGAAGCAATACCGCGTATCGCCGAACGTGGTGCTGAAGGTGGAAAAACTGGACGCCGAACCCGGCGGGACGGTGACGTTCACCGATGTCCTCGCGGTGGGCGGAGAGGGCAGCCTGACCATCGGCTCTCCTGTCGTCGCGGGCGCCTCGGTGGCCGCCACGGTCATCGCCCAGGACCGTCTGGACAAGGTTATCATCTTCAAGAAGCGCCGCCGGCAGAACAGCCGTCGCAAGAACGGCCATCGCCAGCACGTCACCGTGCTGCGCGTCGCGTCGATCACAGCCGACGGCCAGACCTTCACCGCCCCGGTTGTCGCTGAACCGGCTGCCGCGCCCGCGGCCGATCCGCAGGAGTAATCCGAAATGGCACATAAAAAGGCAGGCGGTTCATCCCGCAACGGTCGCGATACCGAAGGCCGCCGCCTCGGGATCAAGAAGTCCGGTGGCCAGTCCGTGGTGGCCGGCAACATCCTGATCCGGCAGCGCGGCACCAAGTGGTACCCCGGTGAGAATGTCGGCCTCGGCCGCGACCACACCATCTTCTCCCTGATCGACGGCAAGGTGGAATTCGCCACCAAGTCCGGCGGTCGCGTGCATATCTCCGTCAAGCCCGTGGCCCTCGCCGCGGAGTAGGCGTTGCCCGCTCCCACAGTTTGACCGGGGGTCGGCGCCAGCCGGCCCCCGTTGTCTTTTGGAACGAAAATGAAATTCCTCGACCAGGCCAAGATCTATCTCCGCTCGGGTGACGGCGGCGACGGCGTCGTGGCATTCCGGCGCGAGAAGTTCATCGAGTTCGGCGGCCCCGACGGCGGCGACGGGGGCAAGGGCGGCGATATCATCTTTGAAGCCGCCCAGAACCTGAACACCCTGATCGATTTCCGCTACTCCCAGCATTTCCGCGGCAAGAAGGGCGGCAACGGCTCGGGCGCCGACCGCACAGGCGCCGGTGCCCCGGCCGTTGTGATCCGGGTCCCGCTCGGCACACAGATCATGGACAACGACCAGGAAACCATGCTGGCCGATCTCGATCAGCCAGGCATGCGCGTCACCCTGCTGCGCGGCGGCGACGGCGGTTTCGGCAACGCGCGCTTCAAGACCTCCACCAACCGGGCGCCGCGCAAGGCCACCAAGGGCTGGCCCGGAGAGGAACGGTGGGTGTGGCTGCGCCTGAAGCTGATCGCGGACGCCGGCCTCGTCGGCCTGCCCAACGCCGGCAAATCCACATTCCTCTCGGTTGTCTCGGCCGCCCGACCCAAGATCGCCGACTATCCGTTCACCACGCTGCACCCCCAGCTTGGGGTTGTACGCCTCTCGATGACCGAGGAGTTCGTCCTCGCCGACATCCCGGGCCTGATCGAAGGCGCGCATGAGGGGGCCGGTCTCGGCGACCGCTTCCTGGGCCATGTCGAGCGATGCGCCGTCCTGCTGCACCTGGTCGACGGCGCCGCCGGCAATGTGGTCCAGGCGTGGCGCACGGTGCGGGAGGAACTCGCGGCCTACGGCGGCGGCTTGGCGGAAAAACCTGAGATTATCGGCCTGAACAAGTCGGACTCCATGACCCCGAGGGAGACGTCCGCCCGCGCCGCCGCGCTGCGGAAGGCGTCGGGAAGGCCGGTGATGCTGCTGTCCGGTGCGACCGGGCAAGGCGTGCCGGAGGTCCTGCGCGCCCTGCAGGCCGCCATCATCGCCGACCGGCGGGACCGCGCGGCATGATCCGCCGCGACGAACGGTTGTCTTCGACTCAGCCCATCGGGTAATCCGGAACAAATGCGGAATTACCTCCCGCCGACGCCGAACGCGAGGATTTGTTTGGACGACGCCGAGCCATCTTCGATGAGAGCCGCGCACCGTGCGAGGGCTGGGGCGAGCCCGACACAAGCCGCGAAGACCGCGCAACGGCACGCATTTGCGTCGGCGCTCGGCGTCCTCTCCGTCCTGGCCATGCTGCTGACCGGCTGTGAGGCCCCGACACCGAACCCGCGCTACCACCTCGGCGGTTCGTATCAGGCCGGCGGCGTCTGGTACTACCCACGCGAGAGCTACGACCTGAATGATACGGGCCTTGGGTCCGAGCTACCGGGCAACCGCCCTCCCCTGACCACCAATGGAGAGATCTACGATCCCTCCGCCATGGCGGGTGCCCACCCGACCCTGCAACTGCCCGCCATCGTCCGCTTGACCGCGCTGGAGACCGGCCGGTCCGTCGTCGTGCGCATCAACGATCGCGGCACGGGCAACCCACATCGGCTGGTTGAGTACACCCCGCGCGTTGGCAGCCTGCTCGGGGTCACTCGGACCGGAGCGGCACAGATCCGGATGACCGTCCTGGCGAATGACAGCCGCGACGCCGTCGCGGGCTTGCCCGGGGCGCCCGCGCTGGATGTTGCCGCCGCCCCGCGGGGCCGGATCGAGGTCGCAGAGCTTGCCCCACCACCCGGCGTTGCCGCCGGTCGCGGCGGGGGTTCGGCCAGAACGCTGTCCGGCGACGCCGAGGACCGGGCAACCCCCGCCGTGGCGCTGCGCCTGCCGGAGACAGTCAGCCAGGAAACCCCGCGCCCAGGCCGATTGATGGTGCGACTCGGGACGTTTGAGGAATACCAATACGCCTCTATCCAACGCGCACGGGTAGCAGGACTTCGGCCGAACATCGTACAGTTCCGTGAGGGACGGACCAGGCGCTATCGCGTCGAATCCGGCCCTTTCCCGTCCGTGGCCCAGGCCGAGGCGGCGCAGGACCAGGCCTTGGCGGCCGGGGTGCCCGACGCGCGGATCGTAGTCGATTAGGAGTACCCGACGCGATGCTTACCCGTCGCATGACGATTCTGGCCTCCACTGCCCTGCTGGCCGCCGGCCCCGCCGCGGCGCAGCAGCAGCAGCCCAAGCGACCCCAGGGCACGCCGCCGCGGCCCGGTGGCGGCCGTAATCGACCGAAGGAAGCCACCGGCTCCCCCGCCGACACCCCGTTGGGGCCCGTCGATACCAACGCCAAGTGGGCCTATATCGAGGACTTCACGACCGGCGCGACGCTGCTGGAAAAGCACGCGGACGACGAGATGCCGCCGTCCTCGATGACCAAGCTCATGACCATGTATCTGGTCTACGACCGCCTGAAGCAGGGCCGCCTGCGCCTGGAAGACGAACTGCCCGTCTCGGAAAAAGCCTGGCGGATGGGCGGGTCAAAGATGTTCGTCCAGATCGGCTCGACGGTGAAGGTCGAAGACCTGATCCGCGGCGTTATCGTCCAATCGGGCAACGACGCGTGCGTCGTGTTCGCGGAAGCCCTTGCGGGGTCCGAGGAACAGTTCGCCGAGATGATGAACCAGAAGGGCAAGGAAATCGGCCTGACCCGGTCGAACTTCCGAAACTCGACCGGCTGGCCCGACCCCGAACAGCGCATGAGCGCCCGCGACATCGCCACCCTGGCACGCCGCATCATCCGCGACTTTCCCGAGCACTACCACTATGACTCCGAGAAGGCGTTCAAATACAACGGGATCGAACAACAGAACCGCAATCCGATGGTCCAGAAGGGCACCGGCGATGGCCTGAAGACCGGCCACACCGAGGCGGGCGGCTACGGCCTCGTAGCCAGTTCCATGCGGAACGGACGGCGCGTGATCCTCGTGCTGAATGGCATGGTCACGATGCGCGAAAGGGCCGAGGAGTCCGAGCGCCTGATGGACTGGTCCTATGCCAATTTCGAGAACGTCACCCTGTTCACCGCGGGCGACGTCATCGAGCAGGTTCCCGTCTGGCTCGGCGCCACGCCGACCGTCCCGCTGGTCAGCGGGCGGGATCTGGTCGTGACCATGCCGCGTACCTGGCGTAAGAACGCCTCGATCAAAGTCAGCTATCAGACCCCGGTCAACGCGCCCGTCGCCAAGGGTGACGCGCTTGGCAAGCTGGTCATGTCCGGGCAGGGCGTCCCGCCCATGGACGTCACGCTGCTCGCCGGCGCCGATGTGCCGCGACTCGGACTGCCGGGACGCGCCCTCGCGGTGGTGTCGCACTGGGTGACCGGCGGGTGATCCAGCGCGGACGGTTCATCACCCTTGAAGGCGGTGAAGGAGCCGGCAAAACCACCCAGGCCCGCCTGCTGTCGGACGCGCTCTGCCAGCGCGGCATCGCGACCCTGCGGACGCGGGAACCCGGCGGCTCCCCTGGGGCCGAGGTCCTGCGCACGTTGTTGCTGTCCGGGCAGGTCGCCTGGGCGCCACAGGCCGAGACGCTGCTCCATTTCGCCGCCCGGGCCGATCACGTGGCGCGCACGGTCCGCCCCGCATTGGAGGCCGGGATGTGGGTGATCTGCGACCGGTTCTACGATTCGACCATGGCATACCAGGGCTACGGACAGGGCGCCGATCGCAACCTCATCCGGGCACAGATCGACCTGCTCGGCATTCATCCCGACCTGACGCTGGTTCTGGACGTCAGCGCCTCGGTCACCGCGACACGCCTGCGCAGACGCGGTGGAGACAGCGACCGGTATGAGCGGGAGGACACCACGTTCCATGCCCGCGTGAATGAGGGGTTTCGCGCGATCGCCCAGGCTGAGCCAACCCGCTGCCGGCTGATCCCCGCCGATGGGACCGAGCAGGCCGTCCATCAGGCGATCATGGCCCTGGTCGGATAGGCCCTACCGCCGCCGCCGAATGCCCGCCATGATTTCCCTGATCCCGCCCGCGCCACATAGTTGCAGGCCAATCCCGTAGACCACCAATCCCGTCGCGGTCAGCAGCGTTAGAACCGCCAGCCGGACAATTCCCGACATCGCCTCGTGGAACAGAAGATGCTGCATCCCCCAAAGCACGCCGCCCATGGCCGCCAGGGCAGGAATGACGCGCAGCGCGCGGGACCGGAGTCTCTGGTCGATCCGTAGATGGCCCCGCCGATGCAGGACGAACCACAGGCAGGCGGCGTTCATGATCGACGCGAGGCTGGTCGCCGTCGGTGGCCCCAAATGCCCCAGCGGACCCATGAATGAGAGGTTCATGGCCAAATGCGCGGCAACCATCACCATGCCGATCTTGACCGGCGTTGCCGTATCGCCGCGCGCGAAGAAGCCTGGGGCCAGGACCTTGATCAGCACGAACGCCGGCAACCCGATCGCATAGACCGCAAGCGCCTGCGCGGTCAGATGCGCCGACCCGGCATCGAAGGCTCCGCGACCAAACAGCGTCCAGATGATCGGCCAGGCAACGATGATCAGGGCGATCGTGGCGGGCAGGGTCAGGATCAGCGCATACTCGATCGCCCGGTTCTGAGTGGACATGGCGACCGCGTTGTCCCCAGCCCCAACCTGGCGCGAGAGGGTGGGCAGCATGGCCGTTCCGATTGCCGTGCCGATCACCCCCAGTGGCAGCTGCTGGATGCGGTCGGCGTAATACAACAGCGATACGGTGCCGGCCGGCAACAGGCTGGCAATCACCACGTCAACCGCGAGATTAAGCTGGGTCACCCCCGCCCCAACCACGCCCGGTGCCATCTTCTTCAGCAATTGCCGAACCGCCGGTGTCAGCTTGGGCCAGCCAATCGTCAGCCCCATGCCAGCGCGAGAGGAAGCGACCATCAGCAAGGCAAGCTGTGCCACCCCCGCCGCCGCAACCCCCCAGGCCAGGGCGTGACCGCCGGTCGCGACAAAGGGCGTCAGCCATAGCAGCGTCGCGATCGTGCAGACGTTGAACAAGACGTAGGACGCCGCCGCCACGCCGAACTTCTCCAGCGCGTTCAGGATGCCCGAAACCATCGCGGCCAGGCAGATCAGGACCAGATAGGGAAAGGTGATCCGGGACAATTCGACCGCCAGGCCGAATTTCTCGGGGATTCCCAGGAACCCTGGCGCGAGTACGGCTACGATCCACGGCATCCCGATCATACCCAGGACCGTCAGAGTGCCGAGCCAGACGGTCATCAGGCTGAATGCCTCGATGGCGAAGCGGCGGGCGGGGCCCGGGCCTTCGGTGGCGAGCATGCTGGCGAACTGAGGCACGAAGGCGGCGTTGAACGCGCCCTCTCCGAACAGGCGTCGGAACAGGTTGGGCAGGCGCAGTGCGACGAAGAACGCGTCCGCCACCAAGCCGGCGCCCAGGCTTGATGCAATCAGAACATCCCGGACGAAGCCAAGGATGCGGCTCGCCATGGTCCAGCCGCCGACCGTCAGGATGCCGCGAATCATACGCTTGTCTATCGCCTTCGTACGGATCGGTCGCGGCCAAAGGCGGCCAGCAGCGGGCCGAGATGGCGTTCATAGCGCCGCCACCGCCCCGACGATCCACCATACACGGGTCGTCGCACCTGCCAGACGCTGGCGGAGGTGACGATGCCCGGGTCGGAGTGAAACCCAAGGCAAGCCGCGTCCCAGGGCAGACCAAGAAACGCCAGCATCCGCTTTCCCTCCCGCTCCGGGTCGGCGACCACGGCTTCGTAATCGACCTCCAGCATCGGCAGGGGCAGCACATCCTTCCAGTGGACCAGCACGCGATCCGCCTCCTGGACGCGCAAGGCGCAGTCACCCAGGTCGGTGGTGTAGGGCATCGGCAGGGCAAAGCCCTGGAAGTGGCACGACAGGCAGATGTCCCGCGGGTCGCGGCGGCAAACGATGATTCGTGCGCGTGGGAACAGACAGGCGATGGCGCCCAGATGGAACAGATTGTCCGGCGTCTTGTCGACGACCCGCTGGGCGGCCCCACCCATTAGCCGCAACCACGACACGTGCCGTTCCGCAACCGCCCGTATCGCATCCGGCTGCTCGGCCTGTCCCAGCGCGCCGGCGAGTTCCCCGATGGCCGGCCCCTCTCCGATGCCGATGATGGCGGGATGGCTGGCCAGCATCCGCTCCACCAGAGTGGTGCCCGAGCGTGGCATGCCGACGATGAAGACCGGCTGTTCGGTGGGATGTCCTGCCGCGCTGGCCCGTTCGATCCGATCTCGCGTGAAGGCGGCGATGCGCCCGTCCACATAGGCGCGCAGAGCCACCGGATCAAAGGCTTCCCCGGTCTCCGCCAGATGATGCCGCATCAGCCGGTTGGCCTCGGCGAGGGCGGCAAAAGCCTGATCAAAGTCATCCGCCCGATCCAGCGCCGCCGCGAGCGCGAACCCCGCATCGATCCGGTCGCGGCCAGGCAGGTCTTCGCGTGCGAGAACGACACGGAGCGGCTCGATCACGTCCGTGGCACCGGAATCCGCCAGATCGCGCAAAGCCCCGACATGATGCGGGTCCAGCGCGACGCAGCGCCGCAGGCTCGCCGCCGCCTCGGCTGTCTGCCCGAGAATGGCCAGCGTACGGCCCAGCCGGTGCCAGGCTGTGGCCTGGGAGGGATCAATTTCAACCGCTCGGCGCATGGCCGCGGCGGCTTCAGCATAGCGGTTGGCCCGGAACAGTGCCTCACCCAGGTTGACCTGCACGCGGGCCGATCCCGGCACAATCGCGGCCGCGCGGGCGATCTGGCCGACCGCTGCCTCGACCTCATTGCGGGACAGATGGATCAGACCCAGCAGATGGCGCGGATCGGGGTCGTCGGGATTGGCGCCGATCAGGGCGCGATACAGCCCCTCCGCCTGTTCCAGCCGGCCGGCCTGATGGTGGCTGAGTGCCTGGGCCAGATCGGTGTCACGGGTCATCGTTCGTCGTGCTCATCCCGGCGCGGCCGAGCGAGAAGGCGGGCAATGGCCTGGGTGAGGGTGACGCGGCCTTGCAGCAGGTCGGCCACCGCCGAACAGATCGGCAGTTCCACCAACGGTTCATGGCGGGCGGCACGGGCGATCAGGGCGGGGGCGGTTGCCACGCCTTCGGTCACCGTGACGCGGTTTGCCAGGATGTTGTCCAGCGTTTCCCCGCGCCCCAGGGCCAGGCCGAGGCTGAAGTTGCGGCTGGAGGGTCCGGTGCATGTCAGCAGCAGGTCGCCGAGGCCGGAGAGGCCCATCACCGTCTCCGCCCGCCCACCCAGCGTCACCGTCAGTCGACCGAGTTCGGCCAACCCGCGCGTGATCAGCGCGGCGCGGGCGTTTTCCCCCAGGCCCGCGCCAATCACCGCTCCGGCGGCGATGGCGATGACGTTCTTGGCCGCCCCGCCAAGCTGGGCACCGATCGGGTCGTCATTGCCATAGAGGCGGAACGCGGGCGTTCCCACCATCGCGGCCACCTGATCCCGCAGCGCGGCGTCAACGCCGGCAACCACGGCGGCGGCGGGCAGGCCGGTCGCGACCTCATGCGCGAAATTGGGGCCGGTCAGCACCACGCCCGGGCAATCCGGCCGCTCCACCGTCAGGACTTCCAGCGGCAGACACAGCGTGCCGCCCTCGACCCCCTTGGCGCAGATCGCGACCGGGGCAGCCGGCAGGATCGGCAGGATGGAGCGCATGTGCTGCATGGGCACGACAAGCAGGGTCAGGTCGGTCTGGTCCGGCATGCTGGAGGTGACGTGAACCGCCCCCGGCAACCGGTGGTTCGGCAGACGGTGGGACTCACGCGTCTGCTCGATCGCCTCGGCGGTGGCGCGGTCGCGCGCCCAGAGCGTCACCGCGTTCCCGGCGCGCGCTGCCTGGATGGCCAGGGCGGTTCCCCAGGCGCCGGCGCCGACGACCGTGATCCTATTCATCCGCCAGCCTCAGGATCGTCGCGGCGGCACCGGATTCGGTCCCGCACAGGGCGTCGCGCAAGGCCAGCAACAGCGGCAAAGCCTCCGCCTCAAAGCGGAAGGGGGGATTGATGACCAGCAGCCCGCAGCCGTTAAGGCGCGAGGGATCCAATGGCTCCCGCAGCAGAAGTTCGGCGGTCACGATGTCGCGGATGCCTGATGCCTGCATCGCGTGGTGAAATCCACGCACTGCCGCGACGCGCTTGATCGGGTACCATGCCGCGAACACCCCGGTCGGGAAGCGGGCATGGCCAGCCGCGAGCCCCCGGGCCAGGCGGTCGAATTCATCCGGCGCCTCGAAAGGGGGATCAATCAGGACCAGCCCGCGCTTCTGCTTCGGTGGCAGCAGGCCGCCCAGCGCCTCCCAGGCGTCCCGGTGATGGGTGGCGGTCTGAGGGTCACGGGCGAACAGGCGATGCAGGGCCGGGTAGTCCTGGTCGTGCAACTCGCAGCAGGCGAGGCGGTCGTCCGGGCGCAGCAAGGCGCGGATCAGCAGAGGCGAGCCGGGGTAGAGGTTTTCCGAACGCACACGTGACCCGCCACCATCTTGGACCCGTCGCACCAACCCAACAAAATCCGCCAGAGCCGGCGGCGGGTCGGCCAGCAGGCGCAGGATACCGGCCTCGGCTTCCCCGGTGCGGCTGGCGTCCTCGGCCGACAGGTCATAGCCGCCGGTCCCCGCATGAGTGTCGAGCACGAAGATCGGCGCGGGCTTGCGTTGCAGCGCGCCGACCAGCCAGACCAGCAGGGCATGCTTCATGCAGTCGGCGAAATTGCCGGCATGGAAGGCGTGGCGATAGTTCATCCAGCCGAACCCAGCGTTTCCAGCGGCCAGCGGGGCCGTGGGGCGAAGTCCAGGTCATCGGCCAGTCCCAGGCCAAGCCGCTCGATCGCCGCCCAGGCAACCATCACGGCGTTGTCGGTACACAGCCGCACCGGCGGCGCGACCAGCCGGAACCCAGCCCGCTCGGCGGCGGCGCTCAGGGCCGAACGCACCGCCCCATTGGCCGCCACGCCGCCTGCCACGACCAGCAGGTCGGCCTGAGGTCCCGCCCGTTCCCGCATCATCGCCATCGCGTGGGCGGCGCGATCGGCCAGCACCTCGGCCACCGCGCGCTGGAAGCCCGCCGCGATATCCGCCGCCACCGGACGCGGCAGGGCGCCGGCGCCGAGTTTCCCCACCGCCTGCGCCACCGCCGTCTTCAGGCCAGAGAAACTGAAATCGCATCCCGCCCGCCCAAGCATCGGCCGCGGGAAGGCGTGGCGGGCGGGATCGCCCTCGGCTGCCAGTCTTTCCAGCGCGGGACCACCGGGCCAGCCCAGGCCCAGCAGCTTGGCGACCTTGTCGAAGGCCTCTCCGGCGGCGTCATCCACGGTGCCACCCAGGCGGGTGTGCTGGCCAATGCCCTCCACCGCCACGCATTGGCAGTGCCCGCCGGAGATCAACAGCAGCAGATAGGGAAACGGCGCGCCGCCCTCGACCAGCCCCGGCAACCGGGGGGTGAGGGCGTGCGCCTCCAGATGATTGACCGCGACGTACGGGATGCCCCGCGCCACGGCGATGCCCTTGGCGACCTGGCTGCCGACGATCAGCCCGCCGATCAACCCCGGCCCCGCGCTGGCCGCGACGCCCGCCAGATCGCCGAATCCGAGTCCCGCACGCGCGAGGACCTGCTCGATCTGCCGGGGCAGAACAGCCAGATGCGCGCGGGCGGCGATCTCGGGCACGACGCCGCCAAACGGCGCGTGATCCTGTTCCTGGCTCAGAACAGCCTCGGCCAGGACGCGCCCATCAGGGGCCAGAACCGCCGTGGCCGTTTCATCACAGGACGACTCGAGACCCAGTATCGGGCCGTTCAACACATTTCTCACCTTTCCCTCGGCTTGCCGCAGTAATAGGACGCGACGATGACAGCCGCCACGCCCCTATCCGCCCCTGCCCATCCGACGGTCCGCGCCCATCGGCGCGCCTTGCCGCTGCGGGTCGGCACGCGCGGTTCCCCGCTGGCCTTGTACCAGACCCGCCATTTTCTCCAGGTCCTGACCACCTTCTGCCCCGTCCTGCGCGGGCTGGAGGTGTTCGAGGAGCACGCGATCAATACCACGGGCGATATCGTCCAGGATCGCCGCCTCGCGGATATCGGCGGAAAGGGGCTGTTCGCCAAGGAAATCCATGAGGCCCTGTTGGACGGTCGCATCGATTTCGCGGTCCACAGCCTCAAGGACCTGGAAACCGAGCTGCCGCCCGGCATCGTCCTGGCCTGCACGATGCGCCGGGAAGACGCGCGCGACGCCCTGATCCTGGGGCCCAATTGCCAGCCGGTTGACGCCGCCGATCCCTATGCCTGCCTGCCCGGCGGCGCGATCATCGGCACATCGTCCGTTCGCCGGCAGGCGCAGTTGCTGCACGCCCGCCCCGACCTGCACATCGTCACCCTGCGTGGCAACGTGCAGACCCGGCTGTCCAAGCTCGCCGCCGGGGAATGCGCCGCGTCCCTCCTCGCGCTCGCCGGGCTGCGGCGCCTGGGGCTGGAGGATCGGGCCTCCCTCGTCCTCGACCCCGACGCGATGGTGCCCGCCGCCGGCCAGGGCATCGTCGGCATCACCGTCCGCGCCGCCGACACCGAGTTGCGGGACCTGTTGAGCGCGATCGAGGACCCGGAAGCAAAAGCCGTCTCCACAGCCGAACGGGCGATGCTGGCGGAACTCGACGGGTCCTGCCGCACGCCGATCGGCGGCTATGCGCGCCTGTTGCCGACCGGTGAACTGCATCTGACCGGCCTGGTCGCCCGCACCGATGGCACCTTCCTGCTGAAGAACAGCCTGCACGGTGCGGCGGCCGACGCCGAACGGATCGGGCGGGAACTGGGCGGGCATCTGCGTGCGGACAGCCCGCGGGATCTGTTTGCCTGATCCCATGCCGAAGCCGACCCGGCGCGTCCTGATCACCCGCCCGGAACCCGGCGCGACCGAGACGGCGGCACGGATCGCGGCGTTGGGCCTCAGCTCGATCAAGGCGCCGATGCAGGACATCGAAAGCCTGCCCGCGCACCTGCCAGACCCCGACAGGGTTGCCGCACTGGTGCTGACCAGCCGCAACGCCATCGCGCCGATCCCGCCCGCCTACCGGACCCTTCCGACCTGGGTGGTCGGCGACGCCACCGCCACCCGAGCGCGGGAGGCTGGCTTTACCGACATTCAAAGCGCCGATGGCGACGCGGTGGCACTCGCGGCGCTGATCGCCGGCCGGATGCGCCCCTCGGACGGGACTCTGCTGCTGGTGACCGGGCAGGGCCATGGGGCCCTCCTGTGCGGACTACTCCGCCAGAGTGGCTTTCGGGTGATCCGCCGAGTCGTTTACCGCGCCCGACCTGCCGTCCATTTGCCGCCCGCCGTCGCCGCCGAACTGACGGGCGGCGACGCGTCCCGGCCGCCGATCGCGGTGATGTTCTTCTCCGCCGCCGCCGCGCGCCTGTTCGGCCACCTTCTGCAAGCTGCTGGAATGGAAGACAAAATCCAGAACTGCGAAGCTTTGGCTATCAGCCCGGCAGTGGGCGTGGCATTACAGAGACACCCCTGGGGCGCCATCCATGTCGCCGCCAGGCCGAACCAGGATGCCATGTTGGCCTTGCTCTGATGAACGAAACCCCCGACGTCCCGACCCTCCCCGCGCCGGCATCCAAGGCGGAACCGGCCGCCCGCCCCGCTGACCCACGCTCTCCCTGGATGCCGCTCCTGGCACTCGGCATCGTGATCCTCGCCGGCAGCAACGCCGTACTCTGGTGGCGAATCGGACAGCCACCCCCGGCCCCGCCAGCCGACCTCACACCCACCATCACCGCGATCGCCGACCGGCTGAGCCGGCTGGAAAAGGTCCCCGCTCCGGACCTGACGCGCCTCGACGCGCTGGAGCAGAAGCTGAACCGCCCGGCCGCCGAGATCGACGCCGCACCCCTGGTCGCCCGCATCGACGCGCTGGGTCAGCGTCTGACCGCCGACCTCGCCCCCCTGACGACCCGTCTGGACGCGCTGGAACAGAAGCCCGCCGCCAAGCCCGACCGCCTGCAGGCCCGCGTGGAAGCGCTGGAGCAGCGCCGCATCAGCGATCCGGTCGCCTTGCAGGCCCGCATCGCCGCCGTCGAACAGAAAACCGCCACCGACGCCGAATCGACCGCGGCCCGCGTCGAGGCGGTCGAAAAATCCTCCATCCGCGACATCTCCGCCGCCCTGGGCCGCATCGCCGCGCTGGAGCAGAAGGCCCGCGACGACCAGCGCGCCCTGAGCGACCGGGTGGAACTGCTGGAAAAGCGCCCGATGCCCGACCTGGCACCCCTCCAGGCCCAGGTCGCGAAGCTTGAGCAGCGCCCCATCGCCGACCCGCGTGTCCCGGATCGCCTCGATGGCGTGGCCGGCCGGCTTGAAGGCCTGACGGCCCGCATCGACACCAAGACCGCCGAACTCGATCGCCAGATCAGGGCCACGGACGCAAGGCTGGCCAAGGTCGAAACCACCGCCGAGCAGATCACCGCCCTGGCGGAACGCGCCGCCCGCCTGGCGACCCTGCGCAACGCCGAAGCCGCCCTCGCCGCTGGAAAGGCGCTCGGCCCCATCCCCGCCGCGCCGCCCGCTTTGGCCCGCTTCGCCGAGATCGCCCCGCCGACCGAGGCCGCCCTGCGCCTCGCCTTCCCGAGCGTGGAGCGGGACGTGCGCGCTGCCCATCGGCCCGACCCCAGCGGCCAGCCGCTCTCGACCCAGATCTGGAACAAAGTCCAGGACCTCGTGACCGTGCGCCATGGCGATCAGATCCTGATCGGCGACGACGTCGTCGGCATCCTGGCCCGCGCGCAGACGGCCTTGGATGCGGGAGACCTCTCAGGCGCGGTCAAGGCGATGACCAGCCTGACCGGTGACGCCGCCAAGGCCGCCACGAAGTGGGTATCGGACGCACAAGCCTTGCTGGACGCCCGTTCCGCCCTCGCCACACTCGCCGCGGCCGCCTGATGCGCCGCGTCGTTCTGATCCTGCTGGTCGCCGGGGTGGCGCTCGCCCTCGCCTGGCCGCTCCTCGACCTTCCCGCCACCGTATCCGCCCGGATCGGCAGCCTGAGCATTGACGTGGCCACGCCCGTCGCACTGATCGGGCTGCTGCTGGTATTCGGCGGACTCCACCTGACCCTGCGCCTGCTTGGCGGTCTTCTTCACTTCCCCGGCTCGACCGGCCGGTGGCGGCGGGAGCGGCGGCGGCGGCATGGGGACGAATCCGTCACCAAGGCGCTGCTGGCCCTCGCCGCCGGCGCCCCGGCCGATGCCCGCCGCGAAGCCGGCAAGGCCCGCGCGATGCTGGGCGACACGCCCCAGACCCTGCTGCTCGCGGCCGAAGCCGGACGACTCGCCGGGCGGGAGGATGAAGCCGAACAGGCCTTCCGCACCCTGTCGACCCGCAAGGATGCCGCCTTCCTCGGCCTGCGCGGCCTGCTGCGCCAGGCGATCGCACGGGAGGACTGGACGGAGGCCGCGGCCATCGCCCGCCGCACCGAAGCCGTCCAGCCAGGCGCCAAATGGCTGAAGCAGGAACGCGCCCACCTCGCGATCCGCGCCGGCAACTGGGCCGAGGCCCTGGACCTCGCGGAAACCGACACCGCCCGTGCCGCCCTGGCCGCCGCGGCGTCCCGCTCGGCACCCGACGAGGCCACCGCCAAGCGCCTCGCCCGACAGGCCTGGAAGCAGGACCCTTCACTCAGTCAGGCGGCGCTGGTTCAGGCGGAACAGTTCCGCAAGGCCAACAAGGAATCCCGCGCGGTTGCGGCCATCCAGGAGGGCTGGAAGGCCGCCCCCCATCCCGATCTGGCCGCCTTCCTGCTGCGCCCGGTCCACGACGGCCTCGCCCGCGTGCAGGCGGCGCAGAAGCTGGTCGCGGGCAACCCCGACCACCCCGAAAGCCATATCCTGCTCGCCCGCGCCTCGCTCGACGCCGGCCTGACCGGTGAAGCCCGCCATCACCTCGACATGCTTCGCACCGCCGGTGTGAACCAGCGCGGGGTCTGGATGATGCGGGCCGAGATCGAGGAAAAGGAACGTGGCGATACCGAGGAGGGCCGACAGGCCCAGCGCGACGCCCTGCGTCAGGCGGCCGAGGCGGAACCCGATCCCGTCTGGCGCTGCATGGAATGCAACACGCCGCAGCCAGCCTGGGTACCGGCCTGCCCGTCCTGCCTCGCCGCCGGCAGCCTGCGCTGGGGCGCCGGACCGTCTATCGTGACGCTGCCGCACACGCCCTGACGGACACGCCCTCGACTCCGATCCCGCACGGTCGCATGCTTCCTCCAAACACCGGAGGAGGCAGACCATGTCCGCCATCGTGGAAACCACCCAAGGCCGGG
The DNA here is from genome assembly GCA_947476855.1 of Acetobacteraceae bacterium. The sequence goes on along the minus strand of CANJSR010000001.1, from coordinate 5,674 downwards.
TGAGCGGCTTCGAGATCGAGGGCACCACCGCCTTCCTGTCGCTTCCCTATGGCGCGCCAACGGATGGCGCAAACCGCTTCCTGCCGCCCCAACCCCCGGCGTCCTGGGCCGGCGTGCGTGACGCCACCCGCGTGCTCGGAAAGGCACCGCAGGCAGGCCTCCGAAACCCGTCCCGCCCGGAACTCGACGACCTGTCCGGCACACCCGACCCGTCCCCGGAAACCGAGGACTGCCTGACCCTGAACCTCTGGACCCCCGCCGCGGATGGGGCGAAGCGCCCGGTCATGGTCTGGTTCCACGGCGGCGCCTTCGCCTATGGCAACGCCAATGGCGACCGCACCCGCGGCTCCCGCCTCGCCAGGCGCAACGACGTCGTGGTGGTCTGCGTCAACCAGCGCCTGAACATCTTCGGCCACCTCGACCTGTCCGCCCTGGCGTCACCCGAGTTCGCGCAATCCGGCAACGCCGGCACGCTCGACATGGTGGCCTCGCTCGAATGGGTCCGCGACAACATCGCGGCCTTTGGCGGCGATCCCGGCAACGTCACGATCTTTGGCGAGTCCGGCGGCGGCGGCAAGGTCAGCACGCTGCTGGCCATGCCCCGCGCCAAGGGCCTGTTCCACCGCGCGATCATCCAAAGCGGCGCCGGAGTCCGCCTCCGTACCCCCGACCGCGCCCACGCATTGACCGAGCATGTCCTGAAGGTCCTCGGCCTTGGGCGCGGCGACATCGCCAGATTGCAGGCGCTCCCCATCGCCGCCCTCCTCGCCGCCGTCAAACCCGCCGAAAAGGCGCTCGGCCCCGCGCCATCGCCGTTCCTGGATCGCTATCCCTTCGGCCCGGTGGTCGATGGGGACGTGCTGCCGGCCCATCCCTTCGACCCGGCCGCGCCCGACGTGTCCGCCGACATCCCCCTGATCATCGGCGACATGCTGAACGAGACCACGATCTTCATGGCGACCGACGACAAGGTCTGGTTCCGCACCCTGACCGAGGACGAACTCCGCGCCCGCGTCACCGCCCTGGCCGGCCCCCATACCGACCGGGTGATCGAGACCTATCGCCGCCTGTATCCCAACGCCTCGCCCGCCGAGAGGCTGATCGCCACGACCACCGACTGCAATTTCCGGGTCCGCTCCCTGATCCTGGCCAGCCGCCGCGTGGCGAAGGGACGGGCACCGGTGTGGATGTATTCCTTCGACTGGCAGACCCCGGTGCATGAGGGCCGGTTGAAAGCACCCCACGCCATGGACGTGCCCTTCGCCTTCGACACGATCGACCTGACCAGGCTGACCGACCTATCCCCTGCCGCGCGCGGCCTGTCGTCCACCATGTCCGGGGTCTGGGCCGCCTTCGCCCGCCACGGCCGCCCGGTCTCGGACGCGATCCCCGCCTGGCCCGCCTACGACCTGAAGGACAAGGCCACCCTGGTCCTCGACTCCCCCTGCCGCATCGAAAACGACCCGCGCGGAGAGACCGCCCGGCTTTGGCTGGAGATCGTCGGGGCTGGGTGACGCCAGGGGAATCGGCGCCAGCGGGCTGGGTTCCTACTCGTGGTCTGAGTGGGCGAGGTCGAGGTCGGCGAATCGGGTGAACTCGGCCTCGAAGAACAGCGGGACCGTGCCCGTTGGTCCATGGCGCTGCTTGGCGATGATCAGGTCGGCACGGTTGTGCGCCTTGGCCATCTTCTGCTGCCACTCTTCCATCGCGGCGTGGAATTTCTCGCCACTGCCCTCGAAGCCGATTTCCTTCGGCATCCGCTGCTCGAGGTAATATTCATCGCGATAGACGAACATGACCGTATCGGCGTCCTGCTCGATCGTGCCCGACTCGCGAAGGTCCGAAAGCTGTGGTCGCTTGTCTTCCCGGCTTTCAACCGCACGCGAAAGCTGGGACAGCGCCACCACGGGAACGCTCATTTCCTTCGCGATGGCCTTCAGGCCCTGGGTGATCTGACTGATTTCCAGCACCCTGTTCTCTGGCCGCGTGCCGGCCGAGGGGCGCATCAGCTGGAGGTAGTCGACAACGACCAGCGACAGACCTTTCGTGCGCTTGAGGCGCCGGCACCGCGTACGCAGGGCGGACATGGTGATCGCCGGCGTATCATCGATGTGCAGCGGCAAGGCTGCGATTTCGCGCGAAACCTGGACGAACTTGTCGAAATCCTTCTGCCCGATATCACCGCGACGGATGCGGTCGCCGGATACCCGTGCTTCCTCGCTCAGCAACCGGGTGGCAAGCTGCTCCGCGCTCATTTCAAGGGAAAAGATCGCGATCTGCCCGGTCGGCTGAGAGTTCGGGGCGCGCGCGCTGGCCTCGGCCAGCAGGGCCTTCGCGGCACCGAAGGCGATCTTGGTCGCAAGCGCCGTCTTACCCATGCCAGGCCGGCCGGCCAGGATGGTCAGATCGGACGGGTGCAGGCCGCCCAGCTTCGTATCAACGTCCCGCAGGCCGGTGGTGAGGCCCGAGACTCGTCCCGCGCGACGAAACGCCCGTTCAGCACCCAGGATCGCGTCCGTCAACGCGCGTTCGAAAGTGACGAAGCCGCCCGACGTGGAGCCATCAGTCGCCAGGTTGAACAGCGCCTGTTCCGCGACCTCGATCTGTTCCACGCCACTCAGGCTATCCGCGCTGGCGAAGGCGTTGTTGACGACGCTTTCACCGACATCGATCAGTTGTCGGCGCACCCAGGCGTCATGGATGGTGCGGCCGTATTCCCCGGCGTTGATGATCCCCACCATCGCCGTCAGAAGTTGGGCGAGATAGGCCGTGCCGCCCACTTCATCCAGGATGCCGGCGTGCTCGAACTCCGCCTTCATCGTCACGGCGTCGGCGAGTTGCCCCGCTTCGATGCGGCGGACGATCGTCTGGTAGATCCGGCCGTGGATTGGATCCACGAAGTGTTCCGGCGCCAGGAACTCCGACACCCGCTCATAGGCGCGGTTGTTGGACAGGATGGCGCCGAGCAGCGCCTGCTCCGCCTGGAGGTTGGACGGCGGAAGGCGTTCGGACAGGCCGAGGGGGGAGGATATGATCGAGTTCACGGTGGCGGCTTCTACCCCATCTCCCAGCCGGGAGTCTTGCCTGACATTGGTGTCCGATGACGACATCCTCTGTTGACAGACGACCTGTGGCGGGACACCCGCGCGACGCCAAAAGCGGTATACTGACGGAACCCTTTCCGGGCGTGACTCACCATGCAAGCCTTCCTCGCTTTGCTCGCGACCCTGACCGCCGCCGGCCTGTCGCCCCAGCATGTCCGCATCCCCGCGCCAGGAGGCGTCACGCTCGACGCGGCCTTGGTGCGCCCGACGGAGCCGACACAGTCACCGGCCGTCGTCGCGCTACATGGCTGCTCCGGCCCCTATGCGGCACGCGATGGCGCATGGGCGGCGGAACTCGCGCGCAAGGGCCATGTCGTCCTGCTGCCGGACAGCTTCGGCTCGCGCGGGCTGGGCGCCCAATGCCGGGTGAAGGAACGCACCGTGCGCCCCGACCCTCAACGCCGCGCCGACGCAATCGCGGCCGCCGCGTGGCTCACCGCTCAGCCCGGGACGCCGAGCGGCGGCGTGGTTCTGTTGGGGTGGTCGAATGGCGGCCAGACGGCGCTGGCCACGGCGAGACAGGCCGATGACCTGCCGCCCGGACTGTTCGCCCGATTCGTGGCCTTCTACCCCGGCTGCGCCAGCACGAATCGCGACGCCACCTGGCAACCCTCGGCGAAGATGCTGATCCTGGTGGGGGAGTCCGACGACTGGACTCCCGCCGGCCCCTGCCATCGCCTGACGGAGAAATTCCCCGACCTGCTGACGCTGATCACCTATCCCGGCGCGTACCATGATTTCGACGCACCGGATCGGCCCGTGCGGGTGCTGACCGGCCTGTCCACCACCCGGGATGGGACCGCCCACGCGGGCACCGACCCGGCGGCCCGCGCCGACGCGTTCGCCCGTGTCCCGCCCTTCGTAGCGGGGCGCTAGGCCCCGGCCGTATCCTCCACCAGCAGCACATGCAGCCGCCGCGGCCCATGGGCACCGAGTTCCAGCGTCTGCTCGATATCGGCGGACCGAGACGGCCCCGTCACCAGCATGACGTTGCGCGGCATGCCCCCCATCTCGTCCCGCAGCAGGTCCCATGCTTCCTCATACGCGCCCACCAGGCGTGACGCCCGCAGCACCACGATCTCGGTATCCGCGAGCAGGTTCAGCGTCGTCGGCCGCACCGGCGCGCTGGGCAGCATCAAGGTCCCGGTCTCGGCGATGGCGGCGAAAGCGTGCTGGACACTGACCGCGTCGGTCGCCTGTGCCCGCCCCTCCCGGATCGCCAGCAAGGGCCGGTTCGACCACGGAATCCCCTGCAACTCCGGATGCGGAGCCATCGCAAACGCGCTCGGCAGATTCTGCGCCATCAGGTAATCCGCGACAGCCTCGGGCACCGAATCGAAATCCGGCAGGCGCGTGATGGAGCCGAACTCCTTCTCGATATTCCGCACGAACAGATCGACCTGCTCCGGATGCGGCAAGCAGGAGCGGGCAGGGATCAGATGCCGCTGATGCCGTTCCAGCCGCGACAGCAGCATGGCGGTCTGGTCGGTTGGCAAAGGGCCACGGCGCAGGCCACGTCGGACAGAGTTGAGAATGGAATCCCGGCTCATCACACGCGTCCCGCCCGCTGTTCCCGCGCATATCGCGTAAAGAAGGTCTCAGCCTCGGGCGCCGGCAGATCCCGCCCGGCGGTCCAGCCGGAGGCCAGTGGCAGGCTGTTGAACCGCCCCCTGCGTCGCCCCATCCAGCCCAGGACACGCGCCGCCGCCCCGGTCGCCATCCGGTAAAGCTGCGGCCGGCGCGCCAGGAAGGCCCACAGGCCAAGGCCGGTCCGCACCGTGCCGGGCGTCAGATGCCGCTCGAACTCCCGTTCCCGCCAATGGCGCATCAGCTTGGGCAGCGGGATGCGGACCGGGCAGACACTCTCGCACTTGCCGCAGAAGGTGGAGGCATTGGGCAGGTTTCCCGCTTCTTGCACGCCCACCAGGCCAGGCGTCAGTACGGAACCCATCGGGCCGGGATAGACCCAGCCATAGGCATGGCCGCCCACGGCGCCATAGACCGGGCAATGGTTCATGCAGGCCGCGCAACGGATGCAGCGGAGCATCTCCTGGAACTCGGTCCCGATCATCGCCGACCGGCCGTTGTCGATCAGGACGACGTGGTATTCCTCGGGACCATCCAGGTCGCCCGGACGGCGCGCGCCGGTGGAGAACGTGGTGTAGACCGAGAAATCCTGCCCCGTTGCCGATCGGGCGAGCACCCGCAGCAGCGACGTGCAGTCCTCGATCGTCGGCACCATCTTCTCGATGCTGGCCAGGACGATATGGACGCGCGGCAGGGTCTGGGTCAGGTCGCCATTGCCCTCATTCGTCACGATGACGCTGGAACCGGTTTCCGCGATCAGGAAATTCGCCCCGGTGATGCCGACATCGGCCGCGAGGAACTTCTCGCGCAGGCGGGTCCGCGCCTCGGTCAGGATGTCGCGGCGTTCGGCGAAGACGCGATCAGCCGGCAGGTCTGTGTGGTGCTTGCGGAAGGCCTCCTCCCAGTCCTCCATGTTCAGATGGAAGGCCGGGGCGATGATGTGGCTCGGCAGTTCCTGGCGAAGCTGGATGATGTATTCGCCG